>JAEEZP010000251.1 GCA_016291915.1 Prevotella sp.
CGTGGGGTGTCTCCTCTGTGGAATCTTCGCCAAAGCCTCCTTTAATGTCATGTTGTGTCTGATCATCCCGATGTGGCTTATTGCAGTCCTTGCCAACATCACAGCCTTCTGGCGTATTGCCCATTGTTATAAGGAACTGAAGAAACGTGGTGAATAAGTCATACTTCTCCCCGCCCTCAAAGAGAGAGGCCATCATCTGTCTGTCATTAGCGGTTTTTTTCCTAAGCATGACAGCCATCTTCATTGGACTGCGGCCTGAACACGGTCTGCTGACAGTACTTTTCTGTGTGCTTTTCTTTCTATCCTCCCCTACCCGTAAGCTCGCCGTAGCTCTCCTGCCGTTCATGATCTTCGGCATCAGCTACGACTGGATGCGGCTGGTCCCCAACTACGAAGTGAACCCTGTGGATGTAGAGGGGTTGTATCAGGCAGAGAAACAACTCTTCGGTGTACTTTCCCCGGAGGGTATCGTGCAGATTCCAGGGGAGTGGTTCAGTGAGCATACCAGCCGCTGGGCCGATTTTCTTGCCGGCATTTTCTACCTTTGTTGGGTTCCTGTGCCTATCGCCTTCGGCCTGTATCTGTATTTTAAGGGTGACCGGAAATACGCCCTTCATTTTTCGTTATCTTTCCTGCTTGTCAACCTCCTTGGATTCTGTATCTATTATATACACCCCGCTGCTCCTCCATGGTATGCTATCAACTATGGCATGGAGGTAATCAAGGAAACGCCAGGGAACACCGCGGGGTTAGGACGTTTTGACGAGATGACGGGCTTGACCATCTTCAATGCCATCTATGGCAGAAATGCGAATATATTTGCGGCCGTTCCTTCCCTGCATGCTGCCTATATGTTGATAGCCACCGTCTATGCAATTCTGAGCAAACAAAGTAAGTGGCTGATCATCGTATTCGCCATCATCACCATAGGTATCTGGTGGACAGCTGTTTACAGTACCCACCATTACATCATCGATGTGCTCTTGGGCATTGCTGTGGCCATCGTTGGCATCCTATTGTTCGAACAAGTCTTGATGCGGATCCCGGTCTTTGCGAGGTTCATCCGTTCATACGAGCAGTACATCTGACACATAGTTGTTCGTGTCTTGCCAGCATATATAAATATAAAGGTAAGAGGATCAGGATCTCAAAGACGAAATAGATCCACGGCTGGTCGGCCAGGCAGGTGATATACAAGCAGATGGCCCGCACGTTGAACGTCAGGATGTTGGTGTATTTCATCAACGGACGGCTTCCCGTCAGGAACATTTCCCGAACAGCCTTTGTATCATTGTATTCAGCATATCGGAGATACGTCTCGAAGAACTGCTGAAACGCTGGCGTTCGTCTTTCCTGACTACGGCAATATCTCCCATAGAAAAGATAAAAGGCACGGGCCAACCACTCCTTACGGGGTTGTTGGCGGTAAGTGTCGAAGAGCTGTTGTGAACGATTTAGTTCGTCATTCCCTTTGTTGAAGAGGAAAAACAGATGTATCTGCCGGTAGTAATCGCCTAACGAAGCCTGGCGGGTATGACAGAGAATACCGGCGACAAAAGCCAATGCCCAGATGTAATATCCCCAAGGCATATTTGTAAAAGGCATCTGCTGGGGCATCATCCGCAGACAGAGGGAGGCATAGATACAGAAGAACCACACATCACCCGCAAAACCGTCCAAGGCCCTCCCCAACAAGGTTTTCTTACCCGTTATACGTGCTAACTGTCCATCAGCACTGTCGCAGAAATTTGCCATCATCAAAAAGAAGACACCAAGAAGATTATGGAGGAGATCATGATAGTAGAACATGATGGCAGCCAGTATGCCGAGGACAATGGAAATAAGCGTAATCGTATTAGGATGGATGTTGAGTCTTTGGCCGATGAGGGTGATACAGAAGCCTATAGGGCGGTTAAAGTGAATATCTAACCATTCCTCAGTATCCGTTGATTTCAACGACTCCCGGAACAATTCTTTGTATGATCTCTCCTCACCCATATCATTAAGTCTGACGAACTAACGAGGCTATGGCCTCAGCCGCCTCATTACGACAGGAGGCAAAACTGGGCCAATCGTTGAAGTCAATGATCACATAACTGCCGTCATCACGGACGATACAGTCACCACCATACACCTGCATGCCTATAGCCGACGCCACGATATCGGCATCTCGCTGTAAGCCTAACACATCAAAGGGGATATGAGGCCCGGGCTCAGGAAAGAGAGAAAAGAAGAAATCTGTCCCTCTGACGCGGTAGAATTTCACATGAGCACCCTGCACATGAGCGGTTACCAACACCTCACTACCTTGACGTTGCATCCGTGACACGTAATCCATACAAGTTGCCTTATCTTCAGCGAACACCACATCATCCATCTTATGCATACCCATGTCCGACCGTTTGATCCAATAACCACAGTTGCCTTCCCTAGGGGCTACGGGGATATTCCGTTCACGCATCAAGGTGTCAAGGGCTATACGTGAAGAATGGAGGATGCTCTCTGCCGTGTTGATAACTAGGGTGTTATCCGACTGTCGTTGCAGGAAGTCGAGGGTCTTAGGCAGACGACCCATCGAGAGGAAGACATCCGCCTGATCATCCTCAGAGAGAAGGCTCTCAGGCACATAACGCACTTCTTCGCCATTGGCCCGCAGTCGTTCGCCAACCGCATATAAGATAGCCCAGTCTTTCTCCACACTACCAGGGGAAAAACATGCGGCTCGTTGTATCATGACTATTTTCTTCATTGTTCTTTTTCTATAAAATCGATGGCCGCCAGCAAGTCGGAAGGATGATCCACATCAATGATTTTCCGAAAAGGCCAGGCTTTGATCCGTTGACCATTACGCAAAAGGGCCCGTTGGAAATTGCGTAACCGCTGCTCCCCTTGTTTGACACACTGATGGAGCACCTCCAGGCATGTAGGACGCATTGCATAGATCCCTCCGGAAACAAACGGAGTATTGGCATCTTGCAGATCGTAGAAACCAGTGATTTCCCTCAAGGTATCCACCCCCACATACAGAGGTCTCTCATCATCCACAAAATCCGTCACCACAAAACATCCGTCGTAATCATCTAACGTCTTTTCCAACGAGGAGATAAACGCAGAAAACTCACATTCTCTGAAAATCGTATCCACAGTGGTGAGGAGAAAAGGTTCACCGGAAAGATAAGGACTGATCACCTCCAGACTGTGCATACTACTGGGTGTAGTGGCCGTGACCACCCGCAGGGGTATCTGTTTACCAGCTAGTCCTTCCCGCTGAATGGCCTCCAGATAAGCAATAACATCGTAATGACCCTCCCGACATACCACGATTATTTCAGTGGGATGATACTCCGAGAAGATTCGTAACAGCCTACCTA
>JAEEZP010000252.1 GCA_016291915.1 Prevotella sp.
AATAGTCTCTAAATCATCCGGTACGACGATATTTCCCTTGAAATAGTGTCCCGCCTCAGCAGTATAGTCAGCCTTACGGGTCATAAGCCGCTGGTCCTCGGTATGATACATTAACAGGTTCTTGACCCCTAACGATTGGGCGATTATTCCCACATCCTTCGCCGTACTGTGATATTTCTCGTAAGGATGGAAGATATTCCGGTCTTCATATAGGCAGAAGGCTTCGCACATTAACCACTCAGCACCCTCCACATAAGGTCGGCAGAGGGGATTATACGGTTCGTCACCTAAGCACACCAAGGTACGGTGATCATCCAGCCACAGCCGGAATCCGAACTGTTTCTCTTTATCAGAATGAACATCAAAAGCCTGAAACTGCATCGTTCCGATCTGGAAGGGATCACCATCTTTCAACTCATGAAGAAGAATACGCTGTCCGAGAAAAGCGGTGTATTCCTGATGGAGGGTCATCTCACAGATATCTACAAGGGTCTTCAACGCTTTGTCATGGCTGTAGATATGGAGGTAGCCCTCGTATCTGTCACGCAACAACAGTTGCATGATCAGACGAACCACCCACACACAACCAAAGATATGGTCGGTATGGGTATGGGTAATAAACAGATGATGGATGTCCTTCAGGGCAATGTCTGCCTGCTCCAACTGATGGAAAATACCATTGCCACCGCCGGCATCGACTAATAGAAGATCGTGCTGGTTGGTGATGGCGAAACAGGTGTTGTAACACTTGGTCACCATGGCATGTCCCGTTCCTAATATAATTATCTGATGGTTCATGATATTAGTTTATGAGTTAATGAATTTGTGAGTTACCCCAAACCATCCCCTCCCTGCAGGCGCAGGGAGGGATGTTCGATTATATACGATCAGGGTCTTGCTTTCTTGTCAATTTGAATTGAGGACACACAAAAGTAAGTCCCTACAATTTTCCATTTTCAATTATCCATTATCCATTTGTTGCGAAGCAACATTAGTTGTTCTCCGGACGGAGCTTTCTAACGGTGACACCTGTCTGCCACATCTCGCTTTCACGCATCGCCTTGAGTTCCTCGTTCAACTTCTCACGATAGTCAGGCTGGGAGTTCTTATCGATGGATATCTGTGCCTCGACACCTGTCTTCACCGACTCATACAACTGCTGCATCACCGGTTTGATGGCATCATGGAACCGTGGGGCCCAGTCTAATGCACCACGCTGGGCAGTGGTAGAGCAGTTAGCATACATCCAGTCCATACCTTTCTCTCCGAACAACGGACCGAGACTCTGTGTCAGTTCTTCTACCGTCTCATTAAAAGCTTCCGATGGAGAATGACCATTCTCACGGAGCACCTCATATTGCGCCAAGAGCAATCCTTGGATAGCACCCATCAAAGAACCACGCTCACCGGTAAGGTCAGAAGTTGCCTCACGCTCGAAGGTAGTCTTGAACATATAACCGGCACCGATACCGATACCGAAAGCTATCGTCTTCTCCTCTGCATGGCCGGAAGCATCCTGATAGACAGCATAAGAACAGTTAAGGCCACGGCCTTCACAGAACATCGTTCGTAAGGATGTACCGGAACCCTTCGGGGCCACCATGATCACATCTATATCCTCAGGAGGAACGACACCGGTGCGGTCACTCCAGTTGATTGCAAAACCATGACTGTAATAAAGCGTCTTTCCCTTGGTGAGATACTGCTTGATAGTGGGCCATACCTGAATCTGTCCGGCATCGGACAGCAACATACACAGGATGGTACCTTTCTCTGCTGCCTCTTCGATAGAAAAAAGAGTCTTGCCGGGAACCCATCCGTCGGCAACAGCCTTATCGAAGGTCTTACCCGGACGCTGTCCCACTATCACATTAAAACCATTGTCGCGAAGGTTACAAGCCTGTCCAGGACCTTGAATACCATAGCCGATCACTGCGATTACCTCATCTTTCAGCACTTCGTGTGCTTTCTCTAATGAGAACTCCTTACTGGTGACTACTGTTTCCATGACGCCACCGAAATTCATTTCTGCCATATTATTTATTTAAAGTTTAACATACCTCCTGAACCTTCTCAATCCTAACCCGAGGACAATAGCTTAGATTCTTCATTCCCTACACGAGAGAATGACAAGAGGGTTATAATTATCGTTTTACAAATACCACTTTGCTCCTTAACACCTCTGTCGTTTCGTCCTTGCAGATACGGACACAGAAGCTGTTCTCTTCTGCCGGCTCCATATAAAACGACAGGATATCTCCCTGATGAGCTTCCGCCACGTAAGCCACATCAAACCGTTTGATACGGTATTGTTTGTACCATTCCAAATCCCACAAGTCAAGGACATGCTCTATATACTTCACGGAGTTGATATGTCCGTTAATATCCACATCGCTGTAACCCGTCTCCAAAGAACGTACCCGTTGTGCCTGATCACCCATCTTCACTCGAGAGAGTTTCTCCATGGGATTCTGTTTATCGGTCTCAACCCACTCTGTTAGTGCACCATCATTGATATCCAAGAGGTTACACGGTTGGCGTGTCTCAGTATCGATCATCGCCCAAATACTTCTTCCATAACCGTACACCTTCTGATCATCCTCGCTGACAACACGAAAATTACGGTTCGTGAAAAAGCGCATCGCACTCTCCACCCAAGTCTCCACATAGAAACGATCGTACTCAAGGGGCATCTCATCCATCTCTATGGCAAGCCGAGACAATACCCATGTCTTATTAACCGTATTCAGATAATTCATGCCGAAGCCTCTGTCACGGCTATGGAAATCCGCCGCATTCAGCATGTGGTTACCCAGATGGCCCATGAACAACTCGTGGCTGAAATCACAATGGAACGGAGAAGCCATCTCCAGATACCGTCCTACTTTATTCATCTTCATATATATAATACTTTTGGTTAAAATATCAAGTGTTCGTATTTTTTCCGGATTTTATTAGCAGATAGGGATATTTACCCCTAAACTCTAAACCCAAGTTCTTCACTCTATCAACAAACGGCGGCGGCGCTCCTGGTCTTCCAGGAAATCGGATACCTGTTCCACTGTGCTCCGTGTGACGGCGATACGTCCGGAACGAGTATATTGCAATACACAATTAAAACTGTTCAAGGCAAAATACAAGGCCGTGATATCTTCGGTCATGCCTGAGAGCATCACCGAACAGAACGTGGGGTTAACCTCCATGATATGTGCATCGGCTTTCCGGATCAGTCTTGAGATCTCAGGTTTTTCCAACACCTCAGGTGTTGACAGTTTATAAAGCCCAACCTCTCGGATAAAGAGTTGTTCGTCGGTATAGTAACTGGCTTTTATCACATCGATCTTCTTCTCTATCTGTTTGGTAATCTTAATGATCTGATCTTCATTGCTCCATGCCGTTATCGTGTATTTGTGTACACCGGGGATGCTTGAAGCCGACACATTGAGACTCTCGATATTCACTTGTCTGCGAGTGAACACCGCCGTTATCTGATTCAGAATACCGGCAATATTCTCTGAATACACCAACAATGTATATAATGTCTTTTCTTCCATCCTGCTCTTCTATATATATATTTCCAGCACCATTTCATCAACATTACTACCGGGAGGTGTCATCGGCAGAATATCATCGTCTTCCATGATGATGCACTCCATGATATAAGGGCCTTCTGTTTTTAACATCTTATCGATAGCTTCAGGCAGTTTTTCACGCTCATACACCAGCTCGTATGGGATCTTATAAGCCTGTGCTATCAGTTCATAGGCAGGGTTCTTCATCTTGGTAAATGATTTTCTTCGTTCATAGAACATATCCTGCCACTGTCGGACATTACCGAGATAGTGATTATTCAGCATGATCATCTTTATAGGACGAGCATGTTCCATGATAGTACCCAACTCCTCCATACACATCTGGAAACCACCATCCCCCATGAAGCACAACACCATACGGTCAGGATTACCGTAGGTAGCACCGATAGCTGCGGGCATACCATAACCCATGGTGCCCAAGCCACCGCTTGTACACAGACTACGTTTGTGTCTGAACTTGGAGTAACGAATGGTGAAGAGTTGATTCTGTCCCACGTCGGTGACAATGATAGCCTCACCCTTGGTAGCCTCAGCAAACTGATGAACCACTTCACCCATGCGCAGCGGTCCCTTGGTGGGATGTATCGCCGGTTCTATCACTTTCACTTTTTCTTCTTCGTAAAGTGGAAGGAAAGAAGCTTTCCAAGCATCATGGTGTTTCTCCTCCAACAATGCCGTAATAGCGGGGAGTGACACCTTACAGTCGGCCACCACGGCAACATCCGTCTTGACATTTTTGTCTATCTCACTTTTATCGATATCCAGATGAATGACCTTTGCCTGTCTAGCGAAAGCCTTGACATTGCCAGTTACACGGTCAGAGAAACGCATACCGATAGCGATGAGCACATCACACTCCTGTTCTTTTTTATTAGGAGCATAGTTGCCGTGCATACCCAGCATACCGATGTTCAATGGATGGTCATCAGGCAAAGCACTCAATCCCAGCATTGTACGTCCCGCGGGTATATCAGCTTTCTCCAAAAAAGCCTTCAGTTCCTCATGGGCATCACCCAGTTCTACACCTTGTCCTACCAATGCCAAAGGACGTTCTGCATGATTGATCAAATCTGCAGCTTGTCTGACAGCATTTTGGTTTAATGTCGGGAAAGGAACATATGAACGGACAAAGTTTACCTTTGTCGGATGATATTCAATCTTCTCTAACTGTGCATTCTTGGCAAAGTCGAGGACAACAGGGCCTGGGCGACCACTTCTAGCAATGAAAAACGCACGGCTTACCGCCCATGCGATATCTTCTGCACGACGGATCTGATAACTCCACTTGCTGATGGGTTGTGAAACACCCACGAGATCGACTTCCTGGAAAGCATCTGTTCCCAACATGGAGATCGGTACCTGGCCGGCAATAACCACGATCGGTGTAGAGTCCATCATCGCATCAGCAACACCTGACAGTGTGTTGGTGGCTCCAGGACCGCTGGTAACCAAAGCGACACCTACCTTGCCACTTACCCGGGCGAACCCTTCTGCAGCATGGGCTGCAGCCTGTTCATGACGAACTAAGATATGATCGAAAACCTTTTTCTCTCCTTGTGTATAATCATATAATACATCATATACAGGCATGATAGCTCCGCCAGGGTAACCGAAAATCGTCGTAACCCCTTCTGCCTGAAGAGCCCGCATCATAGCTTCCGCGCCTGTTATCCATTCTTTATCCATACTCCATTTACCTTAATAAAACCATCTGACAATATCATTCATCAACTGGTTAATCGATAATCCTCACACCACCTTTATCAGCAGAACTCACACTCTGAGCATATGCTCGCAAAGCCTTACTTACCACACGTTGACGCTTCAACGGCTGCTGTTCACGTGTAGCCAACTCTTCGTCGGTAAGTCGTACATTGATGGTTCTGCTAGGTATATCAATCACGATGATATCACCGTCTTTTATCTTTCCTATATTACCACCAGAGGCCGCCTCCGGAGAGATATGACCGATGCTCAATCCTGAGGTACCACCGGAGAATCGTCCGTCGGTAATCAGGGCACACTCAGTACCCAGATGCATACTCTTGATATAACTCGTCGGATAAAGCATCTCCTGCATACCGGGACCACCCTTAGGACCTTCGTGAGTGATTACCACACAGTCGCCACTTTTAACCACCCCTCCTAAAATTCCCTCGCAAGCATCTTCCTGAGAATCGAATACTTTTGCCGGACCCTCAAAATGCCAAAGAGACTCATCCACGCCAGCCGTCTTCACCACACAACCGTCTTGAGCGATGTTTCCGAATAAGACAGCCAAACCACCATCTTTCGTATAAGCATGTTCAATATCCCGGATACAGCCGTTTTCCCTGTCGATATCCAATGAAGGATAACGCTCTTGCTGAGAACCCATTTGGGTAGAAAACTTATAGGCGGGTGCACCAAAATAAAGATGTCGGGGATCATCCGGAGAATAACTAGATGAATCAAAAGCCTCTGAAGTAATATCATATTGCTTCAACTGCTCTCCCAGTGTTTTCCCATCCACACGGATACAGTCAGTATTGATCAGTCCCCCTCTCTCCAACTCTCGGATAATACCTAGGATACCGCCGGCACGGCCACACTCCTGCACAGAATATTTCTGTGTGTTGGGTGCCAGCTTACACAGACAAGGGACCTTTCTTGACAACTGATCAATATCCTGCATCTTAAAATCTACACCAGCTTCCTGAGCCACTGCCAACAAATGCAGAACGGTATTCGTGCTGCCACCCATGGCGATGTCCAATGTCATAGCATTCAGGAATGCTTCACGAGTAGCAATATTTCGAGGCAATACTTTTTCATCCCCCCGCTCATAATATGCGTATGCATTTTCCACCACCTGACGTGCCGCTGCCTTGAAAAGCGCAATACGATCAGCATGCGTAGCCAAGATTGTTCCATTACCTGGCAGTGACAAACCGATAGCCTCAGTGAGGGAGTTCATCGAGTTTGCAGTGAACATACCTGAACAACTGCCACAACCAGGACAGGCACAGTGTTCAATCTCTCTGATGTCCTCTTCTGATATCTCTGGATCAGCACCTTTCACCATGGCGGTAATCAAGTCAGCATTCTGTCCTCGCCAACGTCCTGCTTCCATCGGACCACCCGAACAGAAAACAGCAGGGATATTCAGCCGCATCGCTGCCATCAGCATACCGGGAGTTACCTTGTCACAATTGGAGATACAAATCATAGCATCTGCCTTATGAGCATTCAACATATATTCCACAGAGTCGGCAATGATATCACGGGATGGCAAGGAATAGAGCATACCGTCATGGCCCATAGCTATGCCGTCATCGATAGCGATGGTATTAAATTCAGCTGCATAACAACCCATGTTCTCTATCTCTTTCCTGACGATCTGCCCTATCTCATGCAGATGGGTATGCCCCGGAACAAACTGGGTAAAAGAATTGACGATAGCAATGATCGGTTTACCAAACTGCTCCTGTTTCATACCTGTTGCCACCCATAAAGCACGGGAGCCTGCCATCCTTCTACCCTCTGTGCATACAGCACTCCTTAGCTGATGTTTCATCTTTTTACCTTACCTTTTGAAAAATTAGCTGCAAATATAGTTAGATTTGTTCACTTTACCAACGATTCTTTGATATTTTTTGATAAAACATGCAAATTTATAATTTAAAACAAGAATTATCTTATGTTCTATAAGGATAAATCAAAATTAATAATTCGTTATTTCAAAATTTTAAGGAAAAAAACTGATTGTTATAGAGTTTTTTTTCCCACAAATAAAGTAACTTTGCGGATAAATAACAACAGCATGGGGAAAATTATCCTGATAACAGGTGGACAGCGCTCTGGCAAAAGTGTTTACGCTGAAAAACTCGCATTGAGTCTTTCTGATAATCCTGTCTATGTCGCCACCGCCCACATATGGGATGAAGAGTTCCGGCAACGTGTGAAAAAACACCAGGAACGACGCGGGGCACAGTGGACAAACATTGAGGAAGAGAAATATCTCAGTAAGCATGATATCACTGGAAAAGTAGCGGTAATCGACTGCATCACTCTTTGGTGTACCAATTTTTTCTTCAAGCAGGGAGCACCGGAGTGGGAACAGCCGACAGTAGATCAGGCACTTAGAGAGATTACCGAGGAGTTCGACCGTTTTACACAGCAAGAAGCTACGTTTATCTTTGTTACCAACGAGATAGGTAGCGGTGGCGTGAGTCCAGACCCTATCCAGCGACGTTTTACCGATTTGGAGGGTTGGATGAATCAGCATGTGGCTGCAAAAGCCGACGAAGTGGTGCTGATGGTCAGTGGTATTCCTGTAAAAATCAAGGGGTAGTCAACATTACCCTATTCTTAAACTATTCGGTCATGAGAACATTCAATATTCAAAAGCCTAACGAAAAGATACGCCCCCAGATCATTGATAAGATCGACAATCTTAACAAGCCCAAAGGGGCTCTTGGAAGATTGGAGACATTAGCAGAACAGATATGCTTGATCCAACAAACATTATCGCCTACCCTGCAGCATCCCTGTCATCTGCTCTTTGGAGGTGACCACGGAATAGAACGAGAGGGAGTAAGCGTCTCTCCCCGTGATGTTACCTGGCAACAGATGCGTAACTTCACCCGTGGAGGAGGTGGTGTAAATATGTTCTGCCGACAGCATCACTTCACTTTGTATATCATAGACATGGGGGTGGATCATGATCTGACAGACAATCCTGATATCATCAACCGTAAGGTAGCCCGTGGCACCCGGAATTTCCTTTACGAGCCAGCCATGACTGAGGAAGAGTTCCAACAAGCCATTGAAACAGGATGTGAGATGGTTGATCGTTGTTATGATGATGGTTGTAACATCATCTGTATGGGTGAGATGGGTATCGCCAATACCTCGCCGTCTAGTATCTGGATGCATCTTTTCGGTAATATCCCACTCGATGCGTGTATCGGTGTTGGTGCTGGGCTGAACGATGCCGGACTTCAACATAAAAGGGAGATCCTGCATCAGGCAGTAGCGAGGTTTATTACCAATAACAATACTGAAACTGAGTACATCATCCGTTACTTCGCAGGATTTGAGATGGCAGGAGCAATCGGTGCCATGCTACGTGCTGCGGAAAAAGGAATGATTGTCATGGTGGATGGTTTTATCATGACCGCCTGCATGTTGGCAGCTTCAAGATTATATCCCGAGATACTCCGTTATGCG
>JAEEZP010000253.1 GCA_016291915.1 Prevotella sp.
AAGGAACACTCGACATTCTTTTAATCTCCGACGAGGGGAAAATCATTCATTTAGATAATCATCAATAACAGAATATATGCACATACACACGAATCGTTTATTACTCATCATGTTAACAGCTGCTTTATTTGTTGGATGCAAACAAGTGAAGACGACAACAGCCACAGACCATGCAACGGCAGAGGATACGGTAACCGTTGACATTAAGTATGCCGAGGGTTTCAAAGTGACGCAAAAGGAGGATTTCCGTCTCCTCGAGATCACCGGCCCTCAGCGTCACAATGAAGAAAAAGAAAAGGTCTTTCGATTTGCACTTATACCCCGAGGCACAAAACCACAAGGAATTCCCGATGGTTATACCGTCATCGAGACACCCGTCAAAGGGGTTATCTGCATGACATCCCTACAACTGAGCGGATTCCTCAAGCTGCAAGCCCTCGACCAGATCAAGGGCATTGCCTCTGCCAAACGATTGTTTGACAAAGAGTTGAAGGCTCGTCTTGATGAGGGGAAAATCCTGAAGATCGGCAAGGAGGGTAACTTCGATGACGAGATCGTATTAGCCAGCAATCCCGATGCTATCCTCGTATCACTCTCCAAACGCGGTGGTTTCGACAAGCTAGAAGACTCCGGCATCCCTCTCATTCCTTATATGGGTTATCAGGAGACATCGCCCCTGGCCCAAGCAGAGTGGATCAAGTTCGTGGGAATGCTCACCGGAAAGGCAACAGAAGCCATCACCTTATTCAATGAGATAGAAGACAACTACCTCGCGGCCAAGGCTCTCGTCGCTGAGAAAACCACAGCCCAGCCCATTGCTTTTTATGGTAAGATGCATGGTGACAACTGGTATGCGATGGGTGGAGAAAGTTTTATCGCGAAGATTATCGCTGATGCCGGCGGGAAATATTTCATTGACGATGACCGCACCGGTGGGGTGAACCTCGATTTTGAACGGGTTTATGCCCAAGGTGAGCACTGCGACTATTGGGTACTCCAGAATAAAGGCAAGGATCGCCAGACGTATGAGAATCTGTTGGCAGAAGACTCTCACTACGGTGATTTCCGGGCTTTCAAACAAAAGAAAGTGATCTGCTGCGATGTCAGTCATACGCCCGTCAACGAGTTATCACCCATGGAGCCCGACATCGTGTTAAAAGATTTCATCAAGGTTTTCTACCCTGATGTGCTCACCGACTATTCACCGAAATATTACCAATTGATAAAATAACGGTATGCGAACATGGAAATTCCTCTTTATAGGCATCCTCATCGTGGTGTTCCTCATCCTGAACATCGCCATCGGTAGTATCGCCATCCCCTTGGAAGATACCTTCCGGATATTGTTTGGTGACACCACCTTGTCAGAGGTGGAGAAGAATATCATTCTCCGCTCCCGTCTGCCACAAGCCATCACCGCCATCGTGGCTGGTGCAGGACTGGCTATCAGCGGTTTGCAGATGCAGACGGTGTTCCATAACCCGTTGGCTGGACCATCGGTGTTAGGTATCAGCAACGGAGCCTCTCTGGGTGTGGCCCTCGTCGTTCTGATGTCGGGAAGTATCGGTGGAGTGGCTTTGAGCAGCACGGGAATGATGGGTAATGCCGTCATCTCCATTGCCGCCATCATCGGTTCATTGGCTGTGATGACACTCATCCTATGGATCTCTCAGCGGGTGCAGGGGAATGTCACCTTGCTGATCATCGGTGTGATGATCGGTTATGTAGCCACTGCCATCATCGGTGTGTTGAAATATTTCAGTGTGGAAGAGGATATCCGTGCTTATGTGGTATGGGGTTTAGGCAGTTTCAGTAAGGTTTCCGCCAACCAGATAAACCTCTTTGTGTTGATGATGGTGATCCTCATCCCGCTCTCCATGCTCCTCATCAAATCGATGAACCTCCTGCTTTTGGGTGAACAGTATGCCAGTAACCTGGGACTTAACATCAAACGTGCAAGAACATGGATCATCTGTTGTTCGGGTGTCTTAGTGGCTATTGTCACGGCTTACTGCGGACCGATCATGTTCCTGGGATTGGCTGTTCCTCATCTGTGTCGGGCCATCTGGCGTACCAGCGATCACCGTATCTTAATGCCGGCAGTGATGCTCACAGGAGCAGCTTTGGCACTGATCTGTAATCTCATCGCCCGTATGCCAGGCTTTGAGGGCGCCCTCCCCATCAACAGTGTCACTGCATTGGTAGGCGCCCCTATCGTCGCTTCCGTGCTATTCAAGAAAAATAGCGGGATACATTAACAAATTTATCTGGCAGACACGTACTTGTGAAGGGTCTTGCGAACGGCACCCTTGCCGGCAAACAACTCCTTCACCATACCCTCTATCTGCTCACCCAAACCAGCCTCGTAGAGATCCAGTCCGAAGAGGTCCTTACGACTGTAGAGTAGTTTCAGACAACTCCAATCCTGCTCTTCCTTACCGATCTCAAGAGGTGCAACAATAGCCTGCAACTCACTCAGCAAAGGATCGGGAGACGGCTCAAACGGTGTGCCGTCATCCTTGATACCTTTCAGATAACGGGCATAACCGGCAAGTGTCAACGGGATAAGTACGAGATTTGACATATCCAGGCCGCGAGCCACATATTTCTTGATCGTTTCGCCAAAGCGGATTGGCAGTTTCTGACTCGTATCCATGGCGATACGCTGTGGGGCATCGGGCATGAACGGGTTTGGCAGACGACGGTTGATCACCGCCCCGATAAACTCATACGGATTCAGTACACCGGGATCTACCACCACCGGCATGGCTTCGATATACCCAATCTTCTGTATAAACGGACGCAGATCCTCATCAGCCATCTCAGCAGATATCAACGTATAACCAAGCATACATCCATAGATACTCATGGCGGTATGCAACGGGTTCAGACAAGTGGTCACCTTCATCGTCTCCACCTTGTCAACCGTTTCACGGGTAGTATACAAGGCACCACCTAAGTTGAGCGGCGGACGACCGTTCGTGTAATGATCCTCAATGACGAGATACTGCACTTCCTCAGCGTTCACGAAAGGAGCCGTGAAGGTGTGTTTCTCCGTCTCGATATAGTTATTGTCCTCAAAACCATCAGCTGCCAACAACTCCTTCACTTTCTCATGCGGACGGGGAGTGATCTTGTCAATCATCGACCATGGGAAGGTAATCTTCGACTCATCCTTTAGGTAATCCACAAAGCCCTGTGGTACCAGTCCGTCGGCCAGCCATCTCTCGGCATAGGCAAAGACACCGTTCTTCACCTTGTCACCGTTATGGGAGCAGTTGTCCATACTCTGCAGGGTGACAGGTAGTTGTCCGGCATTGTAACGCTCCAGCAACAAAGCACAGACCTTACCCATGGCGAAGAGTGGTTGTAAGCCACGTGCCAAGTCGGCATCATTGAAACCATAACCTTTCTCTGTGATGGTAAACGACACCATCTGGAGGGAAGGATTACGGAACACTTCCACCAACCGCTGCCAGTCAGCAAACTGATAGTCAGCCTTCAAAGCCTCTGTAATGCTGGCAATCACTTTCTTCTCGATATTGCCATCAGACTGCAGACTCACCAGCAACGACAGATTATCATAGGGGGCGTATGCTTTGTCCACCACCTCGAAATCGAAGGTCTCTGCCACGATGACACCACGGTCGTATGCACCGGTATTCAGTGCATCATTCAGGATCGCTGCAGGGAAAGCACGGAAGATGTTGCCACCGCCGAAGTGTACCCAAGTAGGTTCTTTCGCCGTCTTCTCTCTGACAGCCTTGATATCAAATTTCGGGAGTTCATATCCTTTCGCCTCCCACGCTGCGGCATTCAACTGTCCGCTCAGAATTTCTTTTAACTTCATAACTATAAACTATGAACTATGAACTATGAACTAATCAAAGAATCCCGGTTGCTTATACTCAATGCCGAGTTCACGATCCACGGTGGCAAGGATACCCTGCACCTGACCGAGCGCAAACATTCGACCGAGCAACGTATAACCCGCATTATGCCCATGTCCTGACTCATCGAAGACACCACCGGGGTTGTCGGTGAACGTCATACCATGATCTACACGCATCGGCAGGTTGGAATTGGTTTTCTCAAAGATACGGCAAAGCTCGATAAGATCGGCACGACCACCCAGGTGGGATGCCTCTGTAAAGTCACCGTTCGGGAAAATATGACAAGAACGGAGATGTACGAAATGGGTACGGTCAGCAAATTTCTTTGCCAGCTCCACCACATTATTATAGGCTCCGGCAGAGAGAGAACCGGCACAGAAGGTCAGTCCGTTATGTTTGTTAGGCACTGCATCGAGGAACCACTGGATATCCTCTTCTGTACGTACGATACGCGGCAGGCCGAGCACTTCGATTGGTGGATCATCGGGATGCACGCACATATTCATGCCATACTCCTCGCAGGTAGGCATGATCGCCTCGAGGAAATACTTCATGTTCGCACGCAACTGTGCCTTGTCGATACCTTTGTACAGATTGAGGAACTCACGGAATTTCTGCACGGGTGCCTCATCATTCTCACTGAAGTTACCACTCACGAAACCCTGAGTCTTGATCACGATATTCTCCACCAACTGATGATCTTTCTCGGGCGTCATCGTCTTCGCCAACGCATCGGCCTCGGCAAGCACGTCACGACCCTCTCCCACTCCGGCAGGGAACTTAAACCGGGCCCATTCCTCACGGGCACCCTCACGCTTCAGGATGTAGATATCGAAATAGGCAAACTCCGCATAGTTGAAATACAGGTTTGTGGCACCGTTGGGATTCTCATGCAACAAGTCGGTACGCGCCCAGTCAAGCACCGGCATGAAATTGTAACAGATGCAGTGGATACCCTCGGCAGAGAGATTCCTAAGACTCTCCTTATACACCTCTATCTGATGGTCACGGTCAGGACCACCGTACTTGATGGTTTCCACCACCGGCAGACTCTCCACCACGCTCCATCGCATACCGTAGCTCTCGATATACTCACGCAGCTCACGGATCTTCTCACGTGTCCATACTTCTCCTAAGGGCACATCATGCAAAGCTGTGACGATACCCTCCACTCCAATCTGTCTCAGCATGGCAAGCGTGATCTTATCCTTCTTGCCAAACCATCTCCAAGTTCTTTCCATATAGTATTGTTTTATAAAATATTATTTCATTTGTCTGCAGATCGTCCCTACAAATTGCAAAAATACAAAAAAAACTGTGTAAACGAAAAATGTTTTAGGATATTTTCAGCTATTCACTGACTTCAAAATGCCCCTGCAGCCGGATATCCTCCGAACTGCTGCCGACCATCACGGTAAATGTGCCGGGCTCTACCACGAAATGATTGTCACGGTTCCATAATCCCAACTCCTGAGAAGTGAGAGAGAAACATACTTCCTTCGTCTCTCCGGGCTCGAGATGAATACGCTCAAAACCGCGGAGCACCTTCACATAGGTGGTCACACTACTCACATCATCCCGAAGATAGAGCTGCACCACCTCATCACCGGCACGGTCACCACTGTTCTGCACCTTACAGCGCACACTGACACTGCCCTGAACACCTATCACAGGACGGTCTATCTGAAGATCACTGTACTTGAATGTCGTATAACTCAGTCCGTAACCGAAAGGATACAACGGATGAGCCACACGCACACGACCGTCGGTATCCGAACCGGGCTTGAATGGAAAAGCCATGGGGATCTGTCCGACAGATTTGGGGAACGTCACCGCCAGTCGCCCACCGGGATTATAATCACCGAAGAGCACCTGTGCGACAGCCTGTCCGGTAAACTCCCCGGGGAACCATCCGTGGATGATGGCTTTCACGTTCTTCTGTGCCCAGTTGATAGATGCCGCCCTGCCATCGATCATCACGAGCACCACCGGTTTGCCGGTGGCACAGACAGCCTCCAGCAGCTGCTGCTGTCTTCCGCAGAGGTCGAGACTAGTACGTGAGAACTCCTCACGAACAGTTTTCTCATTGCCGCCCAACACCAGGATGGCCACATCGGAGGAAGTGGCGAGCGACACAGCCTCATCAATCATCCGCTGTTCTTCCTCATCGAGGGGAACGGTATATAACTCACTCTCAGGGAAATACTTGTCGATGATATCACACCCTTTGGCATAACCGACGGTAGCCTCGGGTAATAACTGTCTGATACCTTGATAGACGGAGGTAATAGGGGCATTGGCAGGACCGTAACGACATTCCAGCAATTTCACCTCGTCGGCATTCGGTCCTATCACCGCGATACGCTTGGTCTCTTTCTTCAGCGGCAGCAGTCCGTCTTCGTTCTTCAGCAATACGATACACTCCTGAGCAGCACGCAACGACAGTTGCTGACTCTCTTCCGTATGGATAAACCGCTCGGGATGCTCCGCATCACCCTTGTAGGGGTTGTCGAAAAGTCCCATCCAGAACTTCACCCGCAGCACATCAGCCACCCTGCTGTCGATCGTCCGCATCGACACCAGCCCCTGAGCCACTGCCTTACGCATCGGCAGGATATAATCCTCTGGCTTGGTGAAATGGGTCCGCACATTCAGTCCGGCATTGACACACTGTGCCACCATGTCCACACTGTCCTTGGCCACATGGTGTTTATTCAACAGAAACTCCACGGCTTCACTGTCGGAGACGACATACCCTCGGAAACCGAACTCATGTCTCAGTAAGGTAGTCAAGAAATAAGGACTACCTGTGATGGGCACACCGTCATAGTCGTTGTACGAGCTCATCACGCCGAGGGCTCCGGCTTCCTGAAAAGCCTTACGGAAAGGTTCCAGATAGAGGGTGCGCATCTCACGGGGTGCCACATGAGGGTCGGTACGTGTCCTACCGTCACGCCCACCTACAGGGATGCTGTAAACGGCGAAATGCTTGGGGGTGGAGACGATACCTTCCTGTTGTAACCCCATGATCATCCGCTTGCCCATCTCTCCCACCAGGTAAGGGTCTTCACCGTAACTCTCCACGACACGCCCCCAACGGGGATCCTGTGCGATATCCAAGATGGGGGAATAGATATTTGTATACCCTAAGATCTTAGCTTCCTGAGCCTCCACACGGGCAATGGCCGAGATCAGTTCTTTATCCCAGGTGGCTCCCTGCGCACACTGGGCAGGAAACATCGTGGCACGGTCGTGGTTCAACCCACGGATACCCTCATTGGTGAAATCCACGGGGATACCCAACCGGGTCTCCTCCACGAACCACCGCTGGATGGTCTGACGGTTACGCACACTCTTCACATAGGGAAACGACAACTGTGATCCTAAGCGCCCCACACCGTTCGCCTGCTCATCGATATTCGCGATGCCGTCTTTCCACACAGCCTGTTTCCAGGCTACCGTGGGCAAGGTGTCCTTCAGCACACGTCCCGAACCGTAAAGGGTGGCCAACTGGCAGGTTTTCTCCTCCAGCGTCATCTGCGACAACAGGTCTTTCACACGCTCATCGATAGAAGCAGAGGGATTCTCGTAAATATCCATCCGGCCATTCTTGTTGAAGTCGATCCATCCCTTATGGTAAATGTCTTTCTTTGCCGCCGACACCGGGGTGAGCAGCACCACACCGCCAATCACCGTCATGACACACCTGCCCATCATACCCGACAGCCATCGTTGTGTGTCCCCCAACGGTCGGTTTCCCAAAACATCCTTTTCCTTCATTCCTTATGCTTTATCATTGATAACTCTGACAACAGTCTCCTTAACGAGCCAACGCATCCACCAATTCCTCCATCGTGCAACAAACCCCATCGAAAAGCTTATACATCAGCTCCGGCTCCTGCCTGACAGGGATATACACCAACACACGCTTACCACTGCCGGCAAACCAACCGGCCTCGGTATGTGCACTCCTGCCGCAAGGTAGCACCAGCACACACGTATCACAACCCTCCATCGCCTCTATGTCATTAGCAAACTGACGGACGGCCTTGGGATGATTCAACTGTTCACGATACTCCTCCGGTGACCATTCCATATAATCTTCCGAAATACCACTCCACTTAAAACCGGGGTCACCCGAAGGGGGATTACGGAAATCATACACCTCATGTCCTGCATCCCTCAGCGCACGGACCACCTCCGGATAAAACTCATTTCTCCAACTGCTGGCAACATATATCTTTCTCATCATAATGCAAATGTATAAAAAAAAACTTAATTCCA
>JAEEZP010000254.1 GCA_016291915.1 Prevotella sp.
AGATTCGTAGAAGATCCGTAGAGGAAATTTTTGCGGTAAAGCAATGATTAACAATTAGTTAAAGTGATTTCCGTAGAAGATGACACTGTTCAAGAACTTTTTTGTCAACCTCTGGCAGGAATAACGGATGATACTGTCTACCTTGGTGGGGGTGAGGCGTCCAGTGCGTAGCGCCTATCAACTCAAAAAACTCAAAAACATCTATAAAAAAGAAACATCAGCGGACAAAATACAGTTAGTTATCTGCATTTTGTCCAATAAAACAACTTGTGTCCAAACAACTTTCTTCTTAATTCATTATTATTCTTAGCTGATGGCTGTTATCGCCATACCTTTGCATTGCCACTTCGATAAAGAGGCAGTGCAAAAAACAATTCACTGTAAATAATGGATCAAAAAACAAATAAAAAAAACAGAATGATGAAAAAAATGAATTTCATTAAAGTTTCCGCCATCGCCTTGTCGATGTTCATGGTGTCCTCATGCTCAGAAGATAATGTCTTCTTCAACGTATGTGACGAAGATGTAGCAGGCAGTTCCAATACGAGCAAGCTTCTTACACGCAGTTCTTTCTCAGAAATCACTTCATTAGACATTGACAAGGATGTCAACGCCGATGGTGTGTTAGTCGTTCCTGCTGACACTCACTACATGATCTACTCCGGTTCAAACAAACCCACCGACCACCGTATCGTCATTGAGGACGGAGGTATGGTGACACTCGCCGGTGTGAACATCACGGCAATCCCCCGTGACAACTATAATAATTTTTCAGGTATCACCTGTGAAGGTAACGCAAGAATCTATCTGGCTGACGGCACAGAGAACAAGATCAAAGGTGGTGGTTCAGGTAGTGCCGGCATTGAAGCAGGACCGGAAGAAAGCACTCTTACCATCAAAGGAATAACAGGAAAGTTGGAAGCTTTCGGTGAGGATGGTGCTGCCATCGGCTCTAAATGCGGTTTCGACTGTGGCGACATCGTGATTGAAGGTGGTATCATCATAGCCAAGACAGAAGGAGATGGTGCCGCTATCGGTTCAGGGAAAAACGGACAAGCCAATAATATCACCATCCTCGGCAGTAAGATTACGGCAGATTGCCGCGACTACGGTGCAGGTATCGGCTCTGGATATGAGGGTTCTTGTCGCGACATCTTGATCAGCGAAGGAACGATAGAATCAATAGGTGAAGACAACGGAGCAGCTATCGGCTCAGGATTCAATGGCAACTGTGGCAAAATCGATATCAACGGTAGCACCGTCACAGCAAGATGTGACTATAATGGTGCAGGCATCGGCTCTGGATTCTACGGCACATGCGGTGTGATCACCATTGATAATAGTATGGTTACGTCACACAGTGTTTACGCAGCAGGTATCGGTGCCGGAGGCTATGGTAAGAATCAGGATATCATCATCAATAGCGGAACGATTATCGCATCAAGTGATGACTGCGGCGCAGCTATCGGTAGTGCACCTCAAGGTTATTGCAACGCTATCATTATCAAGAGTGCTGTCACAAGCGTTACAGCCACGAAGGGTGATTCTTCTCCCAACAGTATTGGTGCTGGTTACGAGGGTGGTTCAAGCCATGTGAACATCGAGGATCCATCAAAGGTTACGATGAAATAAACCTATTTAATTGAAGGTGGTCCTATAACCACAACGCAGTTACCGCTCAGTTGCCGCAGGACGTTCTGATCCACGGCTACTGGGCGATAACGCTTTTATAGATATCTGCTAATCACTGCCAAATATTATCCTCTGTCGTAATGAGGCATCTCTTCCGGGATGACGAAAGAGAATTCCACCAATCCCTTCACCTCACCATCCTGGCGCCAAGGAGTTTGGAAGATGAGTTTACGCTGTCCATGCTTGGAGATGGTGTAACAGTGAGGATGGTTATTCTGGAGCATATCGAGAATGATTGCCTGTGAACGCTCGCTGTGGCAAGGTATCATACTCTTCCCCACCATGGTATCACCTTGCTTATTGAAAGTCTCACGCGAACGTTTGTTCATATAGATCACAGTACCCTCTTTGTCACAGACTGTTACGGCACCCTCAATATCCTCTGCCCAATCAAATTCTTTTGTATCCATAGTTTTTTGTTTGCGAAGTTACAAAAAAATGAGGGAATTGTCCCATGATCAGAAAGATTTATTTATCATACAGGCTGCCGATTGGCAGCCTGTATGATAAATCTTAATAATTCGTGTCCGTTAAGACTTTCTATACCAACCAGTTATAGAGCAGGAGGCAGATAACGGCTCCAATGACAGAGATAATGAACGAGCCGATCCAGTTGTTGCTCTTGATGCCAAACAAGCCGGCTACAAAACCACCTACAACACTACCTACGATACCGATGATAATGTTCCAGTACCATTCGTGACTTGATCCGAGCAACCAGGAAGCACATACGCCTGCTGCCAGACCATAAAGAATCCATAAAAGAATACCCATAGTAGTTATTTTTAAGTTAAACAATATGTCCGATGCAAATATAATAATTTTTTGTAAAATAATAAGATAAATGTTGTGTTTTTTTGTTCTTTTGCATGGAAGTCATGATGAATAGGGATTTTCCCTGTTTTTTTAGGGATTGTTCCTTTTATAATTCGAATATTTTTATTTTCTTTGCATCGTGAATCTAAATATTATTGAGATATGAAAAAAATGATCATCGTGGCAGTACTTAGTCTTTTCGCTATCCTGCCAACAGAAGCACAGTATCGTATTGGACGTTATCCGACGTCACACTCAAGAGTTAACCAACGCTATGGATACCGAGAGAATTTCTTCGGACTGCGCATCGGTCCCGCATTCACCTCCGTACATTCTGATGACAGTTATCTGGATTCCGGCTTGCAGACTGGCATCAACATCGGTATGGCAGCAGGTTTCAACATCGCTTACCGTGCACCCCTTTATCTGGAAACAGGATTATACTACACAGAGAAAGGTGGTAACACGAAGTTTGACGGTGCAAAGATGACCTACGACCTGAACTATATTGAGGTACCTCTTGTGATAAAATATATCTATGAGGTAGATCCCGATTTCAATATCCAGCCCTTCTTAGGTGTTTATGGAGCCATTGGTATAGGCGGCAAGGTGAAGAACTTCGGTAACCGCGTGGCAGCCAGCAGTTTCAGCAACGATCTTTTCCGTCGTGGTGATGCCGGTATCCGCATCGGTTGTGGTGTAGGCTTCGATATGTTCTATGCTGACATGACTTACGATTTAGGACTTGCCAATATCAGTGATGACTCATTTGATACGGCTACTAACGGAGCCTTCATGATTAATATCGGTATGAACTTCTGATATTCAAGAATATCATCTAAAAAGGAGCTGATTATTGATCGGCTCCTTTTTGTGTTAAATAAGATTAAGAAGTAAGTAAATTCTTTTCTATTCTTTCGTTTATTTGGGTTTTTTTTTCTTTCTTTGCAAAAATAACGAATAAATGACAATTCTATGAATATTCAAGAACTTACGTTGCAATCAGAATTGAACCGTAAACGGTTGATGGAGATTGTGTATAATGCTAAAGCCGGACATATCGGTGGTGACTTATCCTGCCTGAATGTCATTACCGCTTTGTATTTCGATATCATGAACGTTTTCCCCGACGATCCCAAAAACGAGAATAGAGACCGTTTCGTGTTGAGCAAAGGTCACTGCGTAGAGGCCCTTTACGCTGTTTTGGAAGCTAAGGGATTTATCACCAAAAAGCTCGTTGACACTCTGGGGCGTTTCGGATCACCCTTAGCCGGGCATCCCACCATTGAGGTACCAGGCATTGAAGTCAACTCCGGTGCTTTAGGACATGGCTTATCCATCGGTGTCGGTATGGCTTTGGCTGCCAAGATGGATAACAAACAGTGGAAGACATTCGTCCTGATGGGCGACGGTGAGCAGGGCGAGGGCTCTATCTATGAGGCTGCCATGGCTGCCAACCAGTATCATCTGGACAACCTGGTAGCAGTTATCGACCGTAACCACCTGCAGATCAGCGGTAATACCGAGGATGTGATGGGTATCGACAGTATCTGTGAGCGATGGAGTGCTTTCGGATGGGATGTAACAGAGATGAACGGCAATGAGATGGAGAGTATCATCTCTACCTTCCGCGGTATCGATTTCACCAACGGAAAGCCTCATCTGCTGATCTCTCAAACCACCAAGGGATTAGGTGTCAGTTATATGGAGAACGAGGCAAAATGGCATCACGGCATGCCTAATGAAGAGCAATACGCACAAGCAATACAGGATATTGAAGTTCGTATCGCCGCTGCCCGTGCCGCATTGTAATAACATGATTTTGAAACGTAAAAAGACAAGTGATATGGTTGCCTGTAGAAAAAGTTTTACCGATACCTTACTCGAGTTAGCAAAGAAAGATAAAGATATTATTGCCGTTACCACGGATGCACGCGGTTCTGTTACTTTGGGCGATTATGCAAAGGAACTGCCACAGCAGTTTGTGGAGGTTGGCATTGCTGAGCAGGATGCTGTGGGCATCTCCGCAGGTCTTGCTCATAGTGGAAAGAAAGTATTTGTATGCGGTCCTGCCTGTTTTTATGTTGCCCGTTCGCTGGAACAGGTAAAGGTGGATGTGGCATACAGTCGTAACCCCGTGAAGATCTTAGGTGTGAGCGGTGGTGTGGCTTACGGTGCATTAGGTGCTACGCATCATAGTCTGCACGACATTGCCGTGCTGCGTACGTTCCCCGGCATGAATATCTGTCTGCCTTGTGATGCGCGACAGACCCGCAAACTGGTGGAGTTCCTGGTTGACTTCCCCGAACCATGTTATGTAAGAGTTGGTCGTGCCGCCGTGCCGGATGTATATGAAGATGACAATTTTGACTTCGTAGTTGGCAAGGCAAATATGTTGTTGGATGGTTCTGACCTGACGATTATCGGTGCCGGAGAAACTGTCTATCATGCTTACGAGGCAGGAAAACAGTTGAAAGAACAAGGTATCTCTGTCCGTGTATTGGATATGTCTTGGATCAAACCGTTCGACAAAGAGGCTGTACTGAAAGCTGCTAAGGAAACGAAGAAGATCATCACTGTGGAGGAGCATAGTATGTTCGGTGGTCTGGGAGCTATGATCACTGAGACCCTCTCAGAGAATCCCGTACCCGTAAGAATTATCGGTATCCCCGACGAGAATGCTATCCATGGCAGTAACAAAGAGATCTTCCACCATTACGGTATGGACGCAGAAGGTATCGTGAAGGCTGCCATCGACTTTTTGAAATAACAACCGTCGGACAACCAAACCAAATTACTGACCATGAAGAATTATATCATCGCTATCGACCAGAGCACCTCCGCAACCAAAGCTATGCTTTTCAACGAGAAGTGCGAGATGCTCCATCGCGTAAACAAAGCCCATCAGCAATACTATCCCAAAGCCGGATGGGTGGAACACGATGCAGAAGAGATCTATAACAATGCCCTGTGGGTAGTGAAAGAGCTGCTGAAAGACGAGAACCTTACAGAAAACAACTATTCTCTCGCCATCACCAACCAGCGAGAGACTGTTGTGGTGTGGGACAAGAATACCGGAAAGCCCGTCTGTAACGCTGTCGTCTGGCAGTGTATGCGCGGTGCTGAGATCTGCAACCAACTGAAAGAAGCCGGTTATGGTAAGATGGTACAGGAGAAATCCGGATTGCTCATCGACCCCTATTTCTCTGCCAGTGGTGTGAAATGGATTCTCGACCATGTAGAGGGTGCAAGAGAAAGAGCCGATAATGGTGACTTGCTGATGGGAACCATCGATGCATGGCTGATATGGAAACTGACTGAAGGACGCGTACATGCCACTGACTGTACCAACGCCTCACGCACCATGTTGATGAACATCCATACCCTGCAGTGGGATGATGATCTGCTGAAGCTCTTCACCATACCCCGCAGTATGATGCCCGATATCAGAACCTGTGACAGCACCTTTGGTGAGACCACCTTCGAAGGACTCTTCAAAGAGCCGGTGTTGATTGCCGGTGTGCTGGGTGACTCCCACGGTGCATTAGCCGGACAGATGTGTTTCGA
>JAEEZP010000255.1 GCA_016291915.1 Prevotella sp.
GAATTGGAAGGTTTTTAATCAAAGACAGAAGATATGACAAATGGTTTACTACTATGGGTGGATGATGAGGTGGATCTGCTGAAGGCACATATCCTTTTCCTGGAAAAGAAAGGCTATGAGGTGGAGACTGTCAATAATGGCATGGATGCTATCGAACGGTGTCAGCAGCGTACCTATGATCTTATCTTATTGGATGAGATGATGCCTGGCATCACAGGTCTGGAAACCCTGCAGCGTATCAAGGAGGTATCACCGGCAACCCCAGTGGTGATGGTGACAAAGAGTGAGGAGGAGGATATCATGAACCAGGCCATTGGATCGAAGATTGCCGATTACCTTATCAAACCCGTCAACCCCAACCAGATACTTCTGTCACTGAAGAAAAATATCCACCGTAAGGAAATCGAGAGTGAGGTAACACAGAGTGGTTATCAACAGAACTTCATGGAGATCAGCATGCAGATAGACAACTGTCGCTGCTGGGATGATTGGGTGAATCTCTATAAGCGGTTGGTACATTGGGAATTGGAACTGAGCAGTACCGACAGCAATATGACAGAGATGCTCCAGATGCAGAAAGCTGAGGCTAACAATGGTTTCGGTAAGTTTATCAAAAGAAACTATTTGGATTGGATGGATGAGTACGATCGTTTTGTCTCATCGAAAGAACGTCCGATGATCAGTCCTGAGATCTTCAAGAATGTTGTATTCCCCTTGCTTGACAATAAGCAGAAGGTGTTTATGATTGTAATTGATAATTTCCGTTATGACCAGTGGCGGGTGTTCAGTAACGAACTGGCTGATCTCTTTGAGATTGACGAACAGTTGTATATGAGTATCCTTCCTACAGCCACGCAGTATGCCCGCAATGCGATCTTCAGTGGACTGATGCCTAATAAGATTTCCAAGATGTTTCCCGAGCTATGGGTTGATGAGGATGAAGAAGAGGGTAAGAACCTGAATGAAGAACCGCTTATCCAGACACAGATTAGCCGTTTTCGTCGGCATGACACTTTCTCTTATCATAAGATCTATGATTCTGCAGGTGGAGAGAAGTTCATGCAGTTATTACCACAATTAGAGAATAACGACCTCAATGTGTTGGTAATCAATTTTATCGATATGCTTTCTCATGCTCGTACAGAATCGAAGATGGTGCGTGAACTGGCAAATAATGAAAGCGCATACCGCAGTATCACGCTGAGTTGGTTCCGCCATTCGGTATTGCAGGATCTTTTTAAACGGTTGGCACAAAAAGATTATACGGTAATTGTGACTACCGACCATGGCAGTATACGTGCCAATGAACCCATTAAGATTATCGGCGATAGAAATACCAATACTAATCTGCGGTATAAACTGGGAAAGAACCTGAACTTCAATGCCAAGGAGGTGTTCTGTATCAAGAATCCGCAGAAGGCTCACTTGCCATCGCCTAATCTTAGTACATCATATGTCTTTGCGACTGGTGACACGTTTTTCGCCTATCCGAACAATTACAACTATTACGTATCATACTATCGCAACACTTTCCAGCATGGAGGGATCTCACTTGAGGAGATGATGATACCGTTGATTACCTTAAGGTCGAGGAAAAAATAATAAATAAAAAAGGCTTACTCAATGGTAAGCCTTTTCTATTAGAGCAGTTTCTCAAATTTCTCTTGTAACTTAGCCTTGGTGGCAGCACCTACATGCTTGTCAACGACCTTGCCATCTTTGATGAAGAGAATAGTAGGGATATTACGGATGCCAAATTCCATAGCGATATCATCGTTCTCTTCTACATCACATTTGCCGACAACGATCTTACCATCGTATTCTTCAGCCAGCTGTGCGATATAAGGAGCAATCATACGGCATGGTCCACACCATGTTGCCCAGAAATCAACTACTAATGGCAATTCTCCATTCTTCAGACTCTCGAAATTCTCAGTTGTGATTGTTACTTCCATAATTCTTTCTATTGATTATTGTTTGATAATTATTATACAAAGATTGTGCCATGACAGCATGCATGGCAATATGTCAGTTGATGCTGAAACTCATAAAGGGATGATCACTGATATACTGTAATAATTCCTTATTGATGTCCACCTGATGGTTCTTACTTCTGACAAGTACCGGTTGGCGCCCCAAAGAGTCATAAAAGCGGAAACACAGTTCTGTCTTACCGGGGTTGTTATTGATAAGTGTAGTCAAATCCGTTGCCATCTCTTCGTTGAGATTCTCAACGGGTATGCCAATAGTGATACGATCTATCTGCTGATCTTTCACAGTCTGCAGATATTTGATATCAGATATATTAAAATTGTATACATTGCTGTCACGAAACCGTTGAGTACACTTGGCTGTAATAAAAATCGTATTTCCTTCGGATAACATCCCTTTCCATGTACCCCAGTCTTCTCCGAAGACAGCCAGTTCTCCACTATCGTCGTAGTCTTCTATCGTTACTATACCAAAGCGGTTGCCATTCTTTGCAATTCGTTCTTTCACGTTAGTAACGATACCACCAACTGTGATGATATCTTTCTTTGCCAGTTCTGCCTTGTCATCTAATTCATTACAACGGGTGTTACATAATCCACGGAGAACAAAACTATATTCATCCAGAGGATGCGCTGACAGGTAGATACCCACAAGGTCGCGCTCTTTATTGAGTTTTTCTATCATACTCCACTCCTCATTCTGCGGAATGGGAGGAGTGGCAATCTCAATACTGTCCATACCACCGAATAGCGACATCGTTGCCTCTTGCTGTTCTGCTTGATAGCGTTGACCATATCTGAGTAGTGTATCCAGGAAAGCTTCACCGCGGTTGTTTACACCGAAGTAACGCTCGCGCATGATATTAAAACTGTCGAAGCCACCACTTAGGGCTAGGCTTTCAAAACATTTGCGGTTGCATGAGGAGAGATTAACACGCTGAACCAGATCAAAAACATCTTTATAAGGACCGTTTTTTTCTCGCTCGGAGATGATGGCATCAGCAGCAGCACCACCCATGCCTTTAATGGCTGCTAACCCGAAACGTATCTCACCTTTCTTGTTTACACTGAACTTCCTGCGGCTCTCATTGACGTCAGGTCCTAACGTGCTGATACCCATAGATCGACACTCATCCATCAACTTTGTTACTTCAGTGATGTTATCTAAGTTTCTACTCATCACTGCCGCCATGTATTCTGCAGGGTAATGGGCTTTCAGATAAGCTGTCTGATAGGCTACCCATGAGTAGCAGGTGGCATGACTCTTATTGAAAGCGTAAGAAGCGAACTTCTTCCAGTCTTCCCAGATCTTGTTGAGAACCTTCTTGTCATACCCGTTTTTCTCACCTCCCTGGTAGAAGAGTACCTCCAATTTCTCCATGTCGGCAATTTTCTTCTTACCCATGGCCTTACGCAGGGAGTCACTCTGACCGCGGGTGAAATTGGCTAACTGTCGTGAAAGGAGCATCACCTGCTCTTGATAAACAGTGATGCCGTAGGTCTCCTTCAGGTATTTCTCCATGCAGGGGATATCATAAGTAATCGTTTCCTTCCCCGCCTTACGGTTAATAAAGGATGGGATATAGTCCATGGGCCCGGGTCGGTAGAGGGCATTCATAGCGATAAGGTCCTCAAAGACACTGGGCTGTAACTCACGCAGATACTTCTGCATGCCCGGCGATTCAAACTGGAAAGTGCCGATGGTCTGTCCTTTACAATATAACTGATATGTCAGTGCATCATCAATAGGTATGTTGTCGAGGTCTATCTCTGTGCCAGTGGTAAGTCGGATATTCTCCACGGCCTCTTTCAAAATGGATAAAGTCTTCAATCCGAGGAAGTCCATCTTGATCAGTCCTGTTGACTCTATGACATGTCCGTCATACTGCGTACAGTGCAACTTATGTCCGGGATCGGCTTTGTCTTCTGCCACGGATACCGGCACCCAGTCGCTTATAGGGTCACGACAGATGATAAAACCACAAGCATGGATACCTGTGCCACGTACGGTTCCCTCCAGCATTTTCGCATATTTGATGGTGTTGCTCAGCCGCTCGTCAGTAGATACCTCTGCATCCCGCAACTCTTTCACACATTTAATGGCATTGGGGAGGTTCATCTTCAGATTGTCAGGCAGACGGTCGGGAATCTGTTTACACAGATGGTTGACCACATCCAGAGGCACTTTCTCCACACGAGCCACATCCTTGATAGAGTTTTTTGTGGCCATTGTACCATAGGTGATGATATGGGCACAGTTTTCGTGGCCATATTTATCTTCCACCCACTCCAATACTTTTCCACGGCCGTCATCATCAAAATCGGTATCTATATCAGGCAGGGAGATGCGGTCAGGATTAAGGAAACGCTCAAAAAGAAGATCGTATTTGATAGGATCGATTTTGGTGATTCCCAAGCAATATGCCACAACACTGCCTGCTGCTGAGCCTCGGCCAGGACCAACCATCACCCCTAACTTGTCGCGGGCCGAATTGATAAAGTCCTGTACGATAAGGAAGTAACCAGGGAATCCCATCGTCTTCATGATATGGAGCTCGAAGTTGATACGTTCCTTAACCTCTTCAGAGAGCTTCTCTCCGTAGAGTTTACGAGCGCCCTCGTATGCAAGTTTTGCCAGATAGTCGGCTTCAAACTTGATACGATACAGACGGTCTATACCTCCTAAGTTCTTGATCTTTTTGTCGCCATCCTCCTTCGATAGTTGGTTCTGTCCATTTTCATCGGAGGTAAACTCATCGTATAATTGTTGAGGAGTGTATTTCTTCCGGTAATCCTCTTCCGTTCCGAAATCCTCTGGGATAGGGAAGAAGGGCATGATAGGTGCATGCTCGATATTGTACATCTCCACCTTATTGAGAATCTCAAGAGTGTTGGAGAGTGCTTCAGGGATATCACTGAATACCTCGTTCATCTCCTCACGGGTCTTAAACCACTCCTGTTTGGAATAGAGCATGCGGGTAGGGTCGTCAAGATCCTTGCCTGTTGACAGACAAAGAAGGTGATCGTGGGCTTCGGCATTATCCTGATCCACAAAGTGAGCATCGTTGGTGCATATCAGTTTGATGCCATATTCACGTGCCAGCTGGATGATCACCTTATTGGCTTGTTGTTGGAGAGGATAGGTTTCTCTGTTTGCTCTGATGTTTGGATCTCTCACCTCATGACGTTGCAACTCCAGATAATAGTCATACCCGAAAACGCGGTGATACCACTCGATAGCCTCACGTGCCCCTGCAATATCATTATGTAGAATCTTTGCAGGCACCTCACCAGCCAGACATGCTGAACAACAGATGATGCCTTCGTGGAACTTCTCAAGGTCATAGCGGTCTGTTCTCGGACGCATATAGTAACCGTCTACCCAGGCCCTGCTGACAATCTTTATCAAGTTCTTGTAGCCTTGGTAGTTCTTTGCCAATAAGATAAGATGGTAACGGCGCAAGTCACCTTGTTCTTTCTCTTTATCCTCTTTTCTTCTATTGGCTACATATACCTCACAACCAAAGATTGGCTTGAAAGGCTCCAGACCTTCTTTCTTCCTATTGCCGTTAACCTTATTGCAATAGTCAAAGAACTCTTTGATGCCGAACATATCTCCATGGTCGGTGACAGCCATACCTTTCATGCCGTTGCCAATAGCCTTGTCAACCAGTCTGGAAATACTCGACTGTCCGTCGAGTATGCTATAATAAGTATGGACGTGCAAATGTATAAAGTCTTCCATGGAGTTTCCTTATTTCGTGGTCACAAAGTTAATAATAATCTGTAATATCACCAAAATAATCAGGTAAAATAACTTTTATAAAGAAATTTCTTTAATACGCGTTGCTCGAATCAATTTTATTTCGTAACTTTGCCGCTAAATTGGCGGAGATATGCTTTTATCTTTGCAGATAACAGTTCTTCTATCACCATGGGAAAGAGAATAAAACGAATAAAAAACATACGTTTGCACAGGGAAGGAACGAACACCTTGGTATATGCCTTGCTGGCATTGCTGTTGGTGGGAGGATTGCTTTATTGGATTGCAGGTAACGGTATCATCTTCAATGTCTTTCTGATATTGGCTATCATAGTTTATTGCGTGATGATTAACTTCTTCCGTTGTCCCATCCGTTATTTTAACGGGGAGACGGAAAAAATCGTTGTGGCTCCTGCAGATGGTAAGATCGTGGTCATAGAAGAAGTGGAAGAAGATAAATATTTCCATGACAAACGTATCATGGTATCCATCTTTATGAGTCTGTTTAATGTGCATGCCAACTGGTTCCCCGTTGATGGCAAGGTGCTGTTCGTGCGTCATCAAAATGGTAATTTCCATAAAGCATGGTTGCCAAAAGCCAGTGAGGAGAATGAGCATGCCGACATCATGCTGGAGACAGACGATGGGGTAGAGGTGCTGGTGCGCCAGATAGCAGGTGCTGTGGCGCGTCGTATCGTTACCTATGCTAAGGATGGTGAAGACTGTTATATTGATGAACATCTCGGCTTTATCAAATTCGGATCGCGGGTAGATGTCTACCTGCCTTTGGGAACAGAGATATGTGTAAAGATGGGGCAATCGACAACTGGAGACCAGACAGTTATTGCCCGATTGAAATAAATATTAAGAAAAGAGAAGAATGACCCAACACATCCCTAATTTCATTACTTGTTGTAACCTGATATCAGGCTGCATTGCTACTTCATACGCCTTAGCCGGTGATATGCGTATGGCTATGCTGTGGATCATCTTAGGTGCTGTCTTTGATTTCTTTGACGGTATGGTTGCCCGGTTGTTGAATGTTTCTTCTCCCATCGGAAAAGAACTCGACTCATTAGCCGATATCGTTACCTTTGGAGTGGCTCCTTCAGCTATGCTTTTCTATCAGTTTACTGTGATGGATTGTCCTTCGTTCCTGAATGGCTTGCGGAGTATTCTTCCATACATTGCCTTCCTTATGGCTGCTTTCTCAGCTTTGCGATTGGCAAAGTTTAATCTCGATGAGCGTCAGACATCTTCTTTTGTCGGCCTTCCCACTCCTGCCAATGCCTTATTCTGGAGTGCACTGATTGTAGGTGCAGGCAACCGCTTGTATGCCTCCCCTCATATCTTCTGGCTACTGGTGGTATTGCTTTTATTGAGTTGCTGGATCATGATTGCCGAGGTTCCGATGTTTGCTTTGAAGATCAAACACTGGACGTTTAAAGGAAATGAAGTACGTATCTTCTTCCTCATTACGAGCCTGTTGATCTTACTTTTCTTCCATGTGTTTGGTTTTTCTATCATCATCGTCTGGTATATCATCTTGTCTGTTTTCTTGAATCATCGAGAGATGAATACCAACTAATAATTGCTTATGTCTTTATTGGGATTTCTGTTGGCCGTTTTAGTGTGTGGTGTCGTAATACGCTTACTCGTCACAGGCTTTCGTATCTGGGGATTCTTTAAGAATGCCCAAAACGAATTCCGTAAAGGTTTTAATGAGACTTATCATCAACAATCTCATTACGAAGATCAAGAGATTGTCATTGATCCTCGTAATGCTGATGAACGTTCCAGAAAGATTATTTCTGAGGATGAAGGAGAATATGTTGACTTTGAGAGTGAAACCTGAACATTCTCACGTAAACAATATAAACCTTGTTGCCGTTCTTACAGATGAACGAGCGTTCCTATATCTTCACCTTCAATCACTTTCTTCAGGTTTCCTACCTTATCCATATTAAAGACATAGATAGGGAAGTTATTGTCTTTACACATCGTGACAGCCGTAAGATCCATCACCTTCAGTCCTTTATTGTATATCTCATCATAAGTGATATCGGAATATTTGGTGGCGGTGGGATCTTTTTCAGGATCAGCGGTGTAGACACCATCTACACGTGTGCCCTTCAGCATCACGTCTGCCTCTATCTCTATGCCTCGCAGTGAAGAACCAGTATCTGTAGTAAAGTAGGGAGAACCAGTACCTGCAGAGAAGATACAAACAAGACCTGCTTCCATAGCTTCAATGGCTTTCCACTTGGTATAGAACTCTCCGATAGGCTCCATGCGGATAGCAGTAAGTACTTTGTTCTTGATGCCGACGGCATCCAAGCCGCTGCTTAAGGCCAGCGAGTTGATGACGGTGGCGCACATACCCATCTGGTCACCTTTTACACGGTCGAAACCTTTCTTGCTGCCACTCAGACCACGGAAGATATTTCCGCCACCTATCACGATGCCGATCTGAACGCCCATGTCGTGAATCTCCTTGATTTGACTGGCATATTCGCCGAGTCGCTGGGGATCGATACCATAGCCTTGTTCACCCATCAGACTCTCACCACTTAACTTCAGTAATATACGATTAAATCTTTTCATATAAATAATGATTATGGTTATAAATACATTTATACTACAAACTGTACCTCCTTAAATGCATAGCGCCTCAGCACGCCATCAGTGCGTTCCAATACCAGATGCCCATCATCTTCCACTGTCTTCAAAAGGGCTTGGAAACATCCTTCGCTATCCACATATTCATGAACACCTTCCCTGCGATATAACATTCCGAGGTATCGCGCTCTTATTTTGTCATATCCTACCTCTACTAACATGGATAGGTGGTGGTCGAAACACTCTACGATCTGATGCATAATCTTCATACGGTCAGTCTCTCGGTCGAGTATCTGGAAGAGCGATATCGGGTTGGGGGCATCGCTCACAAAGCGCTGCTGGTTGATGTTTACACCCACGCCGAAGATACAGTCATTGATACATTTCCCACTGATAGCAGTCTCTATCAAGGTGCCGCTGATCTTCTTGTCATACCAATAGATATCATTCGGCCACTTCACTGAGAACCCTGTTGAATAACAGTCTAAAGCATCTTTCACAGCCATACCTCCGGCCATTGAGAGCAAGAACTGCTTGGTGACAGGTATTTCATGGGGATGGGTAAGAATACTGAACGTGATGTTCTTCCCCCTTTCCGACTCCCAGCGGTTAGTACCTTGTCCTCGGCCAGCAGTTTGATAATCGGTATACACAATGGTCATCTCCTCACCCTCTGGCTGATAGTCACGAAGGAAATGATTTGTGCTGTCAACTTCTTCTATATAGATATATCTTTTCTTCATTCTTTAAATTCTTGCGGGCAGAAAGGCATCCTTGATATGTTGTATCGTGCAGTTCTCATCGTCAGTACCTGTCACGGTGATAATGTCAAAACGGATATTCGCGTTTATTCTGTTTACCTTGAGAAACTGATGTGTAGCGAATGTCAGAGAACGGATTTTCCGCCAGTCAACGGCTGATTCAGGAGTTGTGAAAACCTGATTACGTCGTGTCTTCACCTCCACGATGACAAGTTCATCACCATCTATGGCTACAATATCAAGATCCCGATGACGGGCTCTCCAGTTGCGTCTCAGGATGTTATATCCTTTGTCTATCAGATATTGGGTCGCCTTTTCCTCTCCCCATTTTCCCAAATCATTGTGTGCTGCCATATTTAGAAAGATCATTTATGAGGTTATTTCGTCGAAGACAAAATTATAAAAAATCTTTGTAAAAACAGAAGCTAATGAATAATTATTTATCTCAGGTGTTAAGATTTTATGAAAAGAAGTGATGGAGACGGGTCCTGCTTCGTTCTCAGCATTATTGCCTTCTCTTATTTTATTATCGCAGACATCCTTTCCATATATTCTGCGGTTTGTATCATGGAGAATACATAATTACGGAGACGGTCATAACGGACAGACTGCTGGGCAGACTGCAAACTACCATCGGGTAATACCTGATAGTAGGATGACTTCTCTGTTGCCGGTTCATAGATAAAGCATGCCGTGGAATCACGGGCGACGAGATGTCGGTCACTGGTATAGAATACCATGTCGCGTTCACGTTGCAACAGATTTACACCAAAACCATCGTATGTACAACCTATACCCAAGAGCCCGAGTAATGTTGGCATGACATCCACCTGCGTGCCGAGCCCATTATATAAATAAGGTGTGATATCCTTCCCGAAAAACATCAATGGTATGTGATTATAGCTCTGCGGCAGTTCTGAATCGCTTTGACCTACCAACTTGCCATGGTCGGCTAATACAACGAAGACCGTATTGTCATACCAAGGTTGTTTCTTTGCCTTTTCTAAGAAGTCACCTATACACCAATCGGTATATTCAACGATTTGATCTTCGGGTTCTTTAGACTTAGCCTTAAACCACGAGGGGATGACATAGGGTGGGTGATTGCTGATGGTCAGTAGTGTAGCCATGAAAGGCTTGTTTCCTTTTGCTACGGTATTGATCTTTGGAAGAGCGAACTCGAAAAGGAAATGATCACTCACGCCAAAGGCGTTCACTCGCTCAGAAGGTGGATAGTCTTCTTCCGCATACACATCATCATAACCGTTGGTCAAAAGGAATGCGTTCATATTGTCATATTGTGCCTCATGAGTCATGAAGAACAGATTATGATAGCCTTTCGCTTTGAGTACGGAGGGGATACCTGCCCGATGTGGTGTGATAGTACCTTTCATTAAGTTACGGAACATCATGGCGGGGAAAGAACAGAGAGTGGCAGTGAGTCCATGGTTGGTATGGATACCGGCGGAATAGAAATGACTGAAGGCTAAAGACTGTTGGTAAAGACTGTCCATGACGGGTGTCAGGGTCTTTTCCTGTCCGAATGTATGCATCAGATGGGCAGACATGGATTCTATGAGGATGATGACCACATTCTTACGTATTGCTGAGGTATCTTCGGCAACTAGATCACGTCGCAGCACACAGGTAGAGTCAACGGGGTCGGTGAGCCCGAACCATTTCCTTGCCTCACTGATAGCTTGATTATATGGCATCAGTCGCAACTCCCGGTTTTCCTTCCGTCGGGTGTCGAGCCAACTGGTCAGAAGATTGAATGTCGGTGAGATACCTAACTGATTGAGGAAAGGATCTTTGCAATAGTATGCTTCGCTCACCTTAATAGGATTATAGCCGGTACGCCCACGGATGCCAAATACACACAACCCAATCAGGCAGAGAGTGATGAGCAGTTTAGCACAGATGACAAGCCCTCCTTTTTTATCTGCTATCGTATGAGCGATTTTCTTGTCAGTTCGTCGGCGTATGAATCGGCAGAGGAGTATGAAAAGGAGACAGAAAAGAAAGAATAGACAGATATATAACCAATAGCTTGTCTCGCCGAATACCATGCCGGCAGTGGTTCCTGCATAGCCGAACCAACCGAAGATCGTGGCATCGATATTTTTGAAAAAATATTGGAAATAAGGTATGTTGCCTGCGGATACGGCAAAGACGATGCAGTAGAAAACACTGAGAAAGATGGTAGCGAAACGTCGTAACCCGGAGTGATAGAAACCAATACATGCCGGCAGCAAGACTACTGCCAGGGGAAGAATCAGCAGGTAGCATGCCACGACGTTATCAAACCAGATACCACGAAGGAATGCCTGTGACCACAATAAAGGTTGTCCATAACTGTCGGGTGAAAGCATGTTGTGCAGGCTGTAGAACTCAATACCTCTGAAAA
>JAEEZP010000256.1 GCA_016291915.1 Prevotella sp.
AGACATGAAGTCTGCCCCTACTCTTGCTATCGCAACCAATATTCAGTAAACAAGTAGACAAGTTGACGAGTAGACAAGTTATTGGCCTTTATACTGGTAGGGGTAGGGTTCATCCCTACCCGGAAACAAAAAAGGCAGACATGAAGTCTGCCCCTACATTTATGAATTACTCTTCAGCGGTAACCCGGTAACTCGGTAACTCGGTAACTCGGTAACTCGCACCTGCATTTATGGTTATTACAAATTTGTGTTAATTCTTGCAATTGATTTGTTGTTTTTACTTTTTTTGTTGTTTTTTTTGCTACTTTTGTAACCATATTAATTTTGTGACCATATTAATCGAGATATTGACTTGGCAGATACAGAATTAAACATATCACTGATTAACGAGAGAGATGAGGGAGCATGGAAGGTTCTCTTCCATGATTTCTATCCTGCGCTGTGCTGTTATGCCGAGAATTATGTGGACAATAGTTGTGAGGCGGAGGATGTCGTGCAGGAGACGCTAGCGAAAATCTGGCATAAGCAGATCCTGTTCAATGATACGCGTCACCTTACTTATTACTTGTACCGTGCCGTGTACAAGAACTGTCTCTCTATCCATCGCTCGAAAAAGAATATTGTCACGATCCAGGACTCAAACATGGATCTTAACAGCCTCGAGAAACTGGGATGGACGGATGATGAGTTTGCCGTGTCGATACGCGAAGAGATGTACCGTCGGCTATGGATGGGTATCCAGCAGTTGAGTGAGCGCCGCAGGGAGATCATCGAGAAGACCATCGAGGGAAAATCCATCAAGGAGATCGCGGAGGAGTTGAATATCTCGATCAACACCGTTAAGAACACCAAGGCAAAGGCGATTGACGAACTGAGGAACCATGCGAATACGTCGCCGCTATTATTGTTGTTGTGATTTTTTAAGTGAAGAGTGAAGAGTGAAGAATCACAAAAACTTAAAAATCGAATAGTACTTTTTCTGTTTTTTGCATTATAAGGGTGAGAAATCCTTAAGGAGAAGTATTTATGATTACGAACCAGAATAAATTCGAGAAGATTATTGAGGATGTCGTGGAAGGGCGTGTGGATGAGCATGCCAGTAAACCGGTGCAGGATCTGGATAAGGAATACCGGCAGGGCGATGCTGCCTCGCACCTGAGGAAATACGACAGCTACGATGCCGACCAAGCGTATAAGACATTCATCGACAACATTCAGGAACGACTGCTCATCAAGAGACATCGCAGGATGACCGTTGCCTATTATCTGCTGGCAGCTGCCGTGGTCGTCTCACTCTTCGTCTTTGTGCATATCTCACGGCACGATATCGAAGAGCAAGGGGTGACGGTTGCCCAGCAGGCGGGAAAGACAACAGATGGCTCCGGTCAGGAAAAAGCACAGCAGAAACAGATACCTTTCTACTCCTCCGCACAACCCCAGTTGGTATTGCCTAACGGGAAGGTGGTGGTGCTCGCCGAGGGCGGAACAACCGTCGGAGAGGCCAACATCACCACGAAGGGAAACACCATCAGTGTGGACGGTGGGCTTGAGGAAGAACTCGTCAAGTTGAGCATCCCCCGTGGCCGACAGTATGACCTCATCCTGAGTGACGGCACCCACGTATGGCTCAACGCCGAGACAACACTCTCGTTCCCCCTCTCGTTCAAGGGCGACAGGGAGGTGACCGTCAGCGGACAGGCTTTCTTCGACGTGGCGCATACCGGCCAGGACTTCCTGGTGAACTGCTCCAAAGGAGTGGTGAAGGTGATGGGCACCACCTTCGACGTGCGTGACTATGCCGGCGAGACCACCAGCGTCACCCTCGTGACAGGAAGTGTTGCCTATACCACCAACAACGAGACAACGGAGCTGCACCCCGGAGAGCAGATCAGTCAGGAGACAGACACCCAGACACCTGTGGTACAGCAGGTGGACACCCGGCGCTTCACAGCCTGGAAAGACGGCATGATCTATTTCAAGGATGAGCGCCTGGAGGATGTCATGAACGATATCGAACGAATGTATGATGTACATATCGTCTATTCAGACAACTACCTGCGGGATATGACCTTCACCGGTGAGTGCTCACGTTTCAAGAACGTGGACGAATTCATGAAACTGCTGCAGATGACCGGTCTGATAGAATATAAGATAAACGGAAAGACAATAATACTATCCTATTAACATAAAATATTAATTTATGAGAAGAAAGCTATGCCTTTTGTTACTTATGCTATTGCCACTGCTGGCCATAGCACAGCAACAGCGTTTCAGCGAGACATTCACGAATGAGAAATTAGAGAATGTGCTCCAGACCATCAAGAAGAAAACGGGAGTGAAGTTCGTGTACAACTCATCCGTCGTGAAAAACGCCGACCGTGTGTCAGCCACCTCCGCGAATGAGACCGTAAAAGGATTCCTCGACCGTGTCTTACCGAAATTAAAGTTGGAAGCCTCCTGGCAGAATGAGGTCTGTGTCATCAGATCACCGCAGAAAGGAAAACTCATCCATGTCTATGGTACCGTGACAGACTATAACAACGACCCGTTGCCAGGCGTTTCCGTCCGCGGACGTGACAGTAAGATACACACCATCACCGATGCGGAAGGTAACTACAAGATCACAGCTACCGAGCAGGAAGTGCTCACCTTTAACTTCATCGGTATGAAAGAACGTATCGTCGTCTGCGACCGCGCCAATATCGATGTGAAGATGTTAGAGGACATGGAATATATGGATGATGTGGTGGTCATCGGTTATCAGGATATCGACCGCTCCAAGCTGACCTCATCCGTGACCTCACTCAAGATGTCGGAAATACAAAACCCCGGACTGACCACCATCGATAAGATGCTCGAAGGACACGTACCCGGAATGATCTATATGCAGAACTCAGGACAGGTGGGAGCAACACCGAAGATACGTATCCGCGGTACATCCACCCTCGTGGGTAACAGAGAGCCCGTATGGGTGCTCGACGGTATCGTGCTCAACGACCCCGTGCCCGTGGATCCGAACAACCTCAACGACCCGGACTTCGTGAACCTCCTCGGTAATGCCATCTCCGGACTGAACCCCAATGATATCGATGAGATCAACGTGCTCAAAGATGCTTCCGCCACCGCTCTCTACGGTGCGAAGGCCGGTAACGGCGTCATCGTCATCACCACCAAGAAAGGTAAGGTAGGTGCACCCTCCGTGAACTACAACGGTACGATGACCTATACACGTCGTCCCCGTTATTCCGACCGTGACGTCTATATGATGACATCGGCAGAGCGTCTCGACGTGTCGAAGGAACTCATCGAGCGCGGCATGTATTATAATAATGTGACACAGTGGTCAGGATATGAGCAGGCACTCCAGGACTACTATGCAGGAAAGATCGGTTTCGATGAGTATCATAACCTCACCAACTACTACGGTACGCTGAATACCGACTGGTTCGGACTGTTGACGAAAGATGTGGTGTCGCACAACCATACCGCATCGATCTCCGGCGGTTCACCCACCATGCGCTACTACGCATCACTCGGATACGGTGATGAGGGCGGCGTCATCAAAGGGGAGAGCAACAAACGATACAACGCTACCGTCAACCTGAATGCCAACTACAAGAAGGTGTCCATCAACTTCCAGCTGTTGGGCAACTACCAGAAACATGACTACCTCGCATCATCCATCAACGTGATGGACTATGCCTATAACATGGCTCGTACCATGCCGGCATACGGCACCGACGGAGAACTGTTCTTCTATCCTATCAACAACTCCTACGGAAATATCTACAATTACAATATCCTCCATGAACTGGAGAACTCCGGCAACCAGCAGCTCACCAACAATATGAACCTCCGTACACAGCTGCGCTATGATCTGCTGCCCTGCCTGAACCTCGATGGTATCTTCTCGTACGGTATCTCCAACACCACACAGGAGGAGTTCTATACCGCAGACACGAAATATGTCTTCGACCTCCGCGCCGACCGCTCCAACCGCTCAGACCTCTGCCCGGTAGGTGGACAGCTCAAACGTGAGGAGACACGTAACAACAACTGGATGGCCCGTCTGCAGGCGAACTTCATGAAGAACTTCGGTGCTAACAACCAGCACCTGCTCACAGCCAGTGCCGGTATAGAGGCCACATCCACAGAGTATAAGGGATTCGCCATCACACGTCGCGGCTTCTTCCGTGAATACGGCGGTTATTTCGACTATGTACCTACCGATTACTCCATGTACTACCAGCAGTTCATGGCATCCGATGAGGGAAAGGGCAAGCGCAACCGTAACCTGACAAACGAGCTGGCATACTATGGTACCGTGGGCTACGGCTTCCGTGACACCTATATCTTTAATGTACACATGCGCGCAGAGCGAAGCAACCTCTTCGGTACACGCGCCAATGATGAGTTCTCTCCGATCTGGTCTATCTCCGGGCGTTGGAACATGAAGAAAGACATCCTCAAGAAGGTGGACTGGGTGACAGACGTGGCGCTCCGCGCCTCATGGGGTTATCAGGGAAACATGATCCCCGGACAGACCTCACAGATGATCATCCGTCAGAGTACACTGACAGACTATATCTTCCAGAAACCCTACGCAAACATCAGCAACTATCCGAACCCGAACCTCAAATGGGAGAAGACATCATCCTCTAACGTAGGACTCGACTTCGCACTCTTCAACAATAAGGTGCGCGGTACGGTATCTTACTTCTACAAACATACCAGCGATGCCTTCCTGACAAAGAAGATCTCGGAGATCAACGGTATCACACAGTATGTGGTCAACGCCGGAACACTCAACAACCAGGGTGTGGAGCTCTCCTTCTCGTTCACCCCGATCGATCAGGCAAACATCGGTGGAAACAAGCGCGGCTTCGTATGGCGTATCGACCCGCAGATCGGTGAGGTGATCAACAAAGTGGTCAACCGGGCCATCAACAACAAGACAAACGTGCTCCGCGATGAGCTGACCTATAATGACTTCCTCAACGGTAACCTCGACGTGGCAGGAAAACCCGTCGGAACGTTCTATAGCTATAAGTTCAAGGGACTCGATCATGAGACAGGTTCTCCCGTCTTCTACGGAACGGAAGATGAGAAGAAGGAAGAGTATCAGGCTGAGTACGCTAACCTCACCCGCGAGGAGGTCTTCCTCAAGGTGATGGAGGAGTCAGGATGCCGCGAGCCGTATATCCAAGGTGGTATCTCCAACTATTTCGGTTACGGCAACTGGGGACTCTCCTTCAACCTGACCTATTCTCTGGGTAACAAGATACGTCTCTCAAAGATCACCTCCGGTTATGCTACCAACGTGGCTTACCCGCAGCAGAACCTCCGCAAGGAGTTCGTCAAACGCTGGCGCCGTCCGGGTGATGAGGCCTATACGAATATCCCGGGACTCTCTACCGAGGCTACCACGAACTACGCAATGTGGTGGAACAACTATCCCGCTACCGCCTATTCTTTCGCCGGTACGATCTATGATATGTATGACAACTCAGATCTCCGTGTCGTATCAGGAAACTATCTGAAGTTGCAGACACTCTCACTGAGATATAATGTGGACGAGAAATTCACCAAGCTCCTGGGCATCCAGGCTGCTTATATCAATCTCGTCGGAACAAACCTGTTTACACTCTGCAGCTCAAAGCTCAAAGGACAAGATCCTTCACAGAGTGGTTCTGCTCCTGCGCTTAATCTCTCTGTACGTCCGTCGTACAGTCTGAATATCAGTCTCACATTCTAATAAGTTACAAGAAGAACCATATAGGAGCAAAGAATTTTTAAAGATAAAGACAATGAAGACAATATATAATTCTATCAGATATCTGCTGTGTGCCACACTTGCTGTCATGGGCGTAGCAACCCTCAGTTCCTGTGGGGATTTCCTGGAAGAGTATTCCACCGACCAGCGCTATTGTGAGAATGCACAAGACCTGGAGGATCTCATGATCGGTGAGGCTTTCCTTCAGACCAATAACCTCAGCACATACTCGCCCGGATCTCTCTCTCCGGAGAATATGAATACCTATAACATGGCGTATGTCCATGTGCTCGATGATGACGCCGACGTGCTCATGCTGAACAATTATGTACAGACATCCAGCACCTGCTCTCCACTGCATGTGCTCGGTGCAATGTACCGCTGGGCAGCAGATCCGAACATGGACGACCTGAACAAGAAATGGACCGACGGTTCCTGGGCGAATATCTATAAGCGTATAGGGGCTATCAATGCCATCATCTTCCAGACAGAGAAGATCGAACCGAAGAATGCCGATGAAGAGAAGCTGATCGCACATGTCTCCGGTGAGGCTCATTTCCTGCGCGCCTTCTATTACACACAGTTGGCCAATGTGTATGGCATGCCTTACGCCAAGGCAACGGCAAACACCGACTTCTGTGTGCCACTGAAGATCAGTGAGACCATCGAGGACCGTTATTTCACCCGTAACACTAATGCAGAGGTGTGGGGACAGATCGCCAACGACCTGGACATCGCCGCACAGATGTTGAGGGGATACAACCCCGAGACAAAGCTACGTGCCGGATACTATGCCGTGAAGGCCCTCCAGACACGTGTGGCTCTCTATATGGAAGACTATGAGAAAGTGGTGGAGTGTGCTGCCGCCTTCGACGGTTCTCCATACGCGCTCACCGACCTGAATACGCATGCCATGGGAACGAACGTGCTCTGTAAGTCATCCAAGGATGTGATCTTCACCATGAGTCAGAATGAGATTCCCTGTATCTTTGCCGACGAGGGTACTGCCTACGACAGTAACTGGATGCCGTATTCCGTGGCTTCCTGCTTCAGAGCCTCTGATGATCTGATGGAGAAATACGAGAACAGCGACCTCCGTCTGACCCATTACTTCCGTCATACCTCTACCACCAATTCCACGATGCCGGACAAGTACAAGACATGGTCAACCTACAATGACAAAGAGGGTGTTTCGGCTATGTTCCTGCTCAGACTCGCTGAGGTGGTACTCAACAAAGCTGAGGCACAGCTGATGCTCGGAAAGAACAGTGAGGCCGCACAGACCATCAACAGCCTGAGGGCAAAGCGTTTCGCTGCTGCCAGCCCAGCACCCACCGACGGTAACCAGCTCATGAACTTCATCCGTGACGAGCGTCGACGTGAGCTGTGCTTCGAGGGACATCGCTGGTTCGACCTCCGTCGCTATGCGGTGAACAGCAAATACCCGCTCTCCGCCGACTATACCATCACACACCCGGCATATGCCTACAACGAGGCAAAGGGAACAGCAGAACAGGTGGGCTACTATGTGCTCGAATCCTATCAGAAAGACCAGGCAGCATGGGTGGTACCCGTTCCTGATGAGACCATCAACTTCAACCGTGGTGAGATACAGAACCTGGTGCGTAAGACAAGAGAAATGAAACACTAATCCCAATAAGCAATGAAAAAGATGAAAAATATATCCAGAACAGTATATCATGTACTGATGGTGCTCCCGCTGTTTGCCATCGCACTCCTTACCGCATGCAGCGAGGAAGAGACAACCTTCGAAGACTATGAGCAGGACTGGTTCCAGCTGACAGACAGTTCAGATCCCGCACAGCATGCTGCCTATGAGTTCTTTAAGCAGTATGGGATACCAATCTTCTTTAACGACACCATCGGTACACAGCAGCGTGTGGATGTTTTCGGGAATGAATACACCTTCTACAAGACACTCACACTCAATGCCGCCATCGGTGGAGGACAGTCATCCTCCGGGGATGCTTTCTACAAAACCTTCATCTATGCCAACCGTGCAGACCTGCCGGGGGCCATCAACTATCTCCGTACACAACTGATGCCGCAGATACCGAGCTTCCTCCATATCCACAGTATCCTGCTGGTGGAAGCTATCAACGGCTCCTCAGATGATGTGTATGTGGGACTGAACACCCTGGTGATCACCAAGGCATCGCTGCTGGCAAGCTATCAGGCTGAGCAGACGAAGAAACTGCGTGCCGTCGTCCTACGTTCATATATCGGAAAGAAGTTGACCAGCGATCTCAACTACGAAGAGGGACTGAAGCGTTTCTATGGCGTCTCACGTGCTATCTATGATGCTCACGACGTGTATAACTACTCCACCTGGTATTTCAATTCCACCAATATGCCTGGCTGTCCCTTTGACCGATACGACTATTCGGTACAGGCCAAGGATAAGATGCTCTGGGCCGGCTTCCTCGATGCAGCTCCTCCTTATTTCAACATGTCTCCGACGGAGCAGCAGGATGTGAATATGTTTACAGAGGCATATTTCACCT
>JAEEZP010000257.1 GCA_016291915.1 Prevotella sp.
ACTTGGTTAGTATCGCGCAGCAGGCTATGCCACAGGTGTTCTCCGTGTTGGGACAGACGGCCAGTATCATCATCAGCATCGTAGCTTCAGTCATCACCTTATTATATATGTTCTTCATCCTGCTCGACTATGAGTATCTTACGGAGAACTGGATAAAGATCTTTCCGAAGAAAGCACGGCCTTTCTGGAACTCACTGATGGGTGATGTGTCGCAGGCACTGAATAACTATATCCGTGGACAAGGATTGGTGGCGCTCACCATGGGAATCCTTTTCTGTATCGGGTTCACTATCATAAATTTCCCCATGGCGATAGGTCTCGGTATCCTTATCGGTATCATGGATCTGGTACCTTACCTGCATACCTTCGCCTTGATACCTACGGCATTCCTTGCTCTGCTCAAGGCTGCGGATACCGGACAGAATTTTTGGATTATTCTTCTCTCTGCCGTGGCTGTCTTTATCATTGTTCAGGTAATCATTGATATGATTGTGACACCGAAGATTATGGGTACTGCCATGGGACTGAACCCAGCTATCTTGTTACTCTCACTCTCTGTGTGGGGTGCCTTGTTAGGATTTATCGGTGTTATCATTGCACTACCGCTAACGACAATCCTTATCACTTATTATCAACGGTATGTTACGCGGGAAACGCTTGAAGAGGATATTATACCGCCAGATGAGAACATTCCTGTTCTCGAAGGGGAGAAGACCATACAATCGTATGATACATCAGAAATCCCCGCTGAGAACTTAAATGAAGAGACACTGATAAAGGAAAATCAAGAAAAAATAGAAAAAACCACGGAATAATTTTGTGATTTCAAAAAATCATTGTACCTTTGCATCCGCAATTTTGAAAGATTGCTTTATAAGGTTTATGGAGATCCGTTAGCTCAGCAGGTAGAGCACAACACTTTTAATGTTGGGGTCTTGGGTTCGAGCCCCAAACGGATCACTTGAAAAAGTCCGCAAGAAGTCATTCCAGACACTTGTGGACTTTTTCTTTTTTGGTGGAAATTCTGAATGTGGAACTGAAGTCTCCCCAATGGTATAGTAAAATATCTCTACTATGTTTTTTTTCAAAATAGGTTGCAAGGTTGTCAAAACCTGCTGTAGCAAAAGGCGTGCAACCTGTTGGAGGTTGACAAAGGTTGACATGAGGTTGACATAATTTTCGAGAGAATTGGAGAGGAAAGGGTACTAAATGCCCGGCCAAAGGTACTCTTTTTCCTTGAATTTTCGAGAGAATTCGAGAGAAATAATAGTCTTTTCTTTTTCTATTAGTTACCAGACTTTAGGAAGTTAATAGTTGAATGTTGTCTATTTAGTAAATAACTTTGCTGATCACATTATTGTTTTCTATTGATAATTATAAAAAAAATCCTATCTTGTTTAAACTTTTTCAATCCTTTTACGTCAAATAATTGGTTATGTAAATTTAAAGTTTTCTTTTTTATAAAAAGTAATTAGTTTATGGGTACAGGTGGCTTGTTTGTGAGTAATAGGCCACCTGTTTTTTGTGCTTGTTTATCAACTCTTCTGACTGATATCGATTAAAATTTCTGAACAAGCACACGGAAATAAGATTCCGGACTAAGATATGAACTGCCTACGGTAAGATCGCTTACTGTCGTACCGTCCACCTGAATACCTACGAGATAGAAATACACTTGCAGTTTATTACGGTAAAACTCTCCGTTATAGTTGGAATTATTGTAAAACCAGAAATCCACATCATGTGTTTCACCCTCATAAGTCAACGTTACGGTCTTTTTTCCGGAGTTGGGATCGCCGTATTTATATTGCGGATATGCTCCGAAGAACACATCACTGTTGTTGTTCCTATACAGATAGTATTTGATGGCAAGTGTGACGTTGCCTCCCTCTTCAGCGGCGGCATCCTTTACCCAGGAGTCGTTACATCCCCTGACAAGGTTGACTATAGGTACTGATACATAGACACAAGAGTCACCCACACCGGTAACGGTAACCTGAGTGGAGATAGAATCAAGTTCGCTCAATGTTTCACCGGCAAAAAAGAGTTTTCCACTATAATCGCCTACCATCTGATTCATATAATAAGTATAGTCTTCCGGTGTTAATCCGGAGTAATCCTCAGTATCATTATCATCCCCGAGACATGAGGTAATGGTTAGTGCACCAACGAAAAGGAGCACACCATAGAAGATTTTGTTGATTTTATTCATATTATTTTAGTTAACGAGTAAACAAGTTGACGAGTAAACGAGTTGATAGTTTATTTGTTCATGAGTTAATACCCTAAACCCTAAACTCAACACTCTAAACCCTAATTATATTCTTTTGCTTTCTCCCTGCAGGAGGTTCATGAATTCCTCTCGCGTCTTAGCCTGATTGAAAGCACCGCTGAAATCACTCGTAGTGGTGATGGCATTCTGTTTCTCTACGCCGCGCATCTGCATACACATATGCTTGGCTTCAATGACCACCATAACACCCAATGGATGTAGTGTACTGTCGATACATTCCTTAATCTGCTGTGTGAGACGTTCCTGTACTTGCAGACGATGACTGTAGATATCCACCACGCGGGCAATCTTCGACAGTCCGGTGATATATCCGTTGGGGATATAAGCCACATGTGCCTTGCCGTAGAAGGGTATCATATGGTGCTCACAGAGGGAGAAGAAATCGATGTCTTTAACAATAACCATCTGGTTGTATTTCTCAGCAAAGAGTGCATCGGTAAGGACCTTATGGGCATCCTGAGCATATCCTCGAGTGAGTATCTGCATAGCTTTTGCCACACGGATGGGAGTCTTGAGGAGTCCCTCACGCTGTGTGTCTTCTCCGAGTAGTGTGAGGATTGATTTGTAATGGACGGCCAGTTCATCAAGCCCTTCGCGAAATTCTATTTCAGGATTCATAATATATTATTTGATGAGTTTCTATTATTAACTGTAAATATCCCTCAATCTTGCACGGTAATCTTACCTTTTACGATACATGCCTGTGGGTAGCCCAGTTTCTTAACCTGTCGCAGGATGTCTTGTGCCTCGCCATAAGTCTTGAAATTTCCCATGCGGCAGATCCATCGCGGTGAGTAGAAATGTACGTAGATAGGTTGGTCGGGAAAGTTTGTCTTCATCTTACTGCCAGTCTCCTCGGCCTTGATTCGGTCGGCACGCGAGTTGCCACCGCTGTATACCTGTACACGGTAACCGGTAATCTTGTAGGCACCACGCATCACTTTCTTACGGGTGTCAATCGTGGGGATATCGAGAGAACTGTCGTCACTCTTTTTCTCTGTAATCTCTTTCTTTGTTTCAGGTGTCTTGGATTCAGTCGCCGTCGTCTTATTTTCAGCTTCCTTGGTCGTTGTTACGGTAGCTGGTTTGTCGGGCAAAGGCTTACCGTTTACCAATTCGGTAATCTCTGCACTCTGCGTCACGGTTACTGTTCCCTGTCCCTGTTGTTTCTTCTGCAGTTCGTCGATGAATTTCTGTGCATGCCCGGGCACAGTCGTAAAAAGGTATAAAGATAAGATTATCATTACCTTTGTTACACGATTATTTTGAATGTTTGCTGTTCTCATGACATAATTCTTTTTTTGTGATTACCTTTCTACGATTGTACTCAGTCATACTGTGATTCACCGATTATTTCCATGCGTCGATGATACCCTTGAAGTCAGCTGCTTTCAGGGATGCACCGCCGATCAGTCCACCATCGATGTCGGGTTTTGCAAAGAGCTCCGGCGCATTGCTGGCCTTACAGCTTCCACCATAGAGGATTGTGGTATCGTCTGCTACTTCTTTTCCATAGCGCTCAGCGATAATACTACGGATATATGCATGGATCTCTTCTGCTTGATCGCTGGTTGCTGTCTTTCCTGTTCCGATGGCCCATATCGGCTCATAAGCGATGATTATCTTACGGAAGTCTTCTTCGGAAAGATTGAATACACTACCCTCAAGTTCAGCCTTCACAACTTCGTTTTGTTTGTTTGCCTCACGCTCCTCGAGACTCTCACCGATACAGAAAATCACCTTCAAACCGTTTTCCAAAGCGAGGAGTACTTTCTCACGGAGGATCTCGGGTGTCTCATTATAATATCCACGTCGCTCAGAGTGACCGATGATAACATACTGTGCACCGGTGCTTTTTACCATCTCTGCTGATACCTCACCGGTATAGGCTCCTTTTGCCTTGTCAGCACAATTCTCAGCGCCTAAAGCTACAACATCTTGGTTAAGGAACTGTGCAATACTTGCAAGATGGATGAAAGGTGTACAGATAACTACGCCGCAATTGGGCTTCTCTGCGGTTAATGTGTCGTTCAACTCTTTTGCAAGGGCGATACCGTCCTGCAAGTTCATGTTCATTTTCCAGTTTCCTGCTACAATTTTTCTTCTCATATTAAAAAAACTTATTATTCCTCTTCTTTTCGAGGATGATGTTTATAAATGTTTTGATATCTTTTCCATTTCTTCAACCATTTGGTCCATGCCCACAGTCGATCAGCAAGGATCAAGATAAACAGAGGCAAGGCAAACCATAGGAGTACGGCCACTATCTTTTGTGCTACGGTGGTGGCAGGCATCTGTCCTAATGATGAGGCGTGCAACGGCTGTTTCAGCTTCGAACTGTCGGGCAACTGGTGATGACTCCATTTACGGATGATAGTTCCTGCTTTCAGTAACATCAACCCTGGATTACTGCGAATCATCGTTTTCAGTGTTGTCTCATCAACATTACAGAATGGGTATTCCGCACCTGTCATCTCCCTCCATTGTGCCACTCCTTCCTCATCGCTGGCCGTAAGACCATAGAATGCATAATGATGATCTTGTGCATATTCATATAGTTGGTCGATCTCTCCGAAATTACCGTCATTGGCATTCTCTAAATGAGGGGCAATCAGTAAGAATACGTAGTTGGTATCACTGAGGATATCTTCCGTGATATCTTCTCCGCTGTCCATCGACATAATGGAGAAGTCGTGTATCGGTGGAACATATCCTTCGCTGATAGTCTCAGTCTTACTGTCAACAAATGTCCATGTGGAGTCAGGATAATCTTCCAGTGTGAATTCTTTCTGCACACCGTCTTTTTCAAGGATGAAGGTTGTGCTGAATTCTGGTTGTGGGGCACCTTCAGGAATAACCATGCCCTCGGGAATATTTGCACCGATATGATAAGGACGGAAGTCAAAGCGGGGGAGGGTATATAGGCTCCACAGACTGGATATGATAATGAAGAGTATGCTGTAGTTCATTGCTATCCATTGATTAGTCTTGCTGACGAGGATGACCAATACCGTCGGATAGATCATCAACACAATGGAACATGCCAATAATATGATATTCTTGAGCAGTGTCTGTCCATTGGTCAGATGAACGGCATCACCGAAACAGCCACAGTCAGAGATAGGATTGGCTATCCATAGCCACATACTGACGATAGTCATGAAAACCATGAAGGCGAAGGCTATTCTTGTGGTGGCTCGCCGCTGAATGGCCAACAGTAGGAAGACACCTAAGCAAAACTCTATGGCTGCAAGAATGACAGCTGCCGAGAGCGTTACGATGTCAGGCAATACCCCTGAAAGGTTCAAGGCAGTGAGATAGTCTTGAATTTTGTATTGGGTGCCCAGCGGGTCGATAGCCTTGACGTACCCTGAGAAAATAAAGGTGAGTGCAACAAGGAAACGACATAAGTTGACGATCAACCGGAGTATGGTTGTCGGCTTCTGACTGTCAGAACGTTTGTCCTTCACTGTCGTCTCTTTTGTTTTCTCTTTGTTATTTTTCACTTTTCACTTTCTTTTAACTTGATGGCTCCGAAGACAGCATAGTTGATGATGTCCATGTAGTTGGCGTCGATACCCTCACTGACAAGCGTTGCCCCGGCAAGGTCCTCAATCTCTTTGATTCGTTGGATCTTGGTAAGGATAAAGTCGGTATAGCTGCTGATACGCATCGAACGCCATGCCTCATCGTAGTCGTGATTCTTCTTGAACATCAGTTGCAGGGCCTCGTTGGCATACTTGTCGTAGAGCTCCATGGCTGTCTCGTTGTCGATATCCACTTGATCGACATATCCCTTAGCCAACTGTATCAGCCCGATGATGCCGTAGTTGATGAGTCCGATAAACTCTGGACGGATGCCTTCTCCTACCAGCGATTCTTTCTTTATCTCCAGGGAACGGATACGCTTGGCTTTGATGAACAGTTGGTCAGTGAGAGAACTGGGGCGCAATATTCTCCACGAAGCACTGTAATCGTGCAGCTTCTTCTCGAAGAGTGTCCTACATTCTGTCATGACACTCCTGAACTGTTGTTCTGTTTTATCTGTTGTCATAATCCAAAATATCTTGGCAAAGGTAGTAATTTTCATTGAAACAACAAAGATAGTTGTCGTTAAATCTTTGTTGTTATAAAAAAGAAATGATGATTACTCCTTTTGTCGCTTGCGAATATACTTGATTTTGGCGCAGAGCACGTCAAATTGTGTCTGAAGAGAGTCGCGATGTACCCTCATCTTCGTAACATCAGACAACTGCTTGTAAGTAGCTGTCCCTGCGGAATGTGCCTGCTCAGCCTTCCGTTTCATCTGCTCATACTGGCGGTTCACACGCTGTAACTCTTCATCTAACCGCTGTACTTCTTGTTGAGATGCCTCCAAGGCAGAGTCCTGGTGGTGTTTCAACTGCTCCTTGCGTGTCTGAATCTCTTCTTGCATCTTCTTGTGTTTGTCTTCACATCCGAAAAGCAGACAGACAGCAACGAGTAACATGATAATTTTTTTCATAATAACCCTGTTTTGTGGCCAAAGGTACAAATAAAAGAGAGAAAAGCCAAAGCTATTAAAAAAAATAACGAAATCTGTTACATATTTGATTACAATTTAACAAATATGATGGTCTTAAGAAAAATGTCTGATGATGAAAACAAAATATCTATCGTTTCTTTTTGCTATGGGTATGCTTTTGAGTATGCCTGTCCATAAGGTTTCTGCACAGAAGCAAACGAATGTCGGTGCGGCAACATATATGAATCCTATTCTCGGCGGTGATTATCCCGATCCGACCATCATGCGAGAGGGTAATGATTACTACATGACTCATTCGTGTTTCGATTATCAGCCAGGTATGGTGGTGTTTCACAGTAAAGACCTGGTTCACTGGGAACCAATCAGTTATGCGCTGAAGACTTACCTGGGAAGTATCTGGGCACCGGATATCTGTAAATATAAGGATAAATATTATATTTATTTTACAGTGGCAGGAAGAGGACGTAGCAACTATGTAGTGTATGCCTCATCACCGTATGGTCCTTGGAGTGACCCTATTGATTTGAAGATCGGTAATATCGATCCTTGTCATGTGGTAGGGGAGGATGGTCAACGTTGGCTTTTCATGAGTGGTGGAAAGCGCGTTAAGTTGTCTGCCGACGGATTGTCTATTGTCAAAGGAACAGAGGAAGTGGTTTACCGTGGTTGGAAATATCCTGACGAATGGGTTACTGAAGGAATGTGTCTTGAAGGACCGAAGTTACGACGTATAGGTGACTATTACTATTACTTGAATGCAGAAGGAGGCACCGCTGGTCCACCCACCAGTCATATGGTCGTACAGGCCCGTTCCCGCTCGATAAATGGTCCATGGGAAGATGCTCCCAACAATCCACTGATCCATACATGGAGTAAGGATGAAAGATGGTGGAGCAAGGGTCATGGCTCACTTATTGACACCCCCGACGGGAGATGGGTTATTGTCTATCATAGTTATGAGAAAGATTTTACAAATCTCGGTCGGCAGACTTTGATGGAGACTGTGATTCTTGGTGATGATGGTTGGTTTTATCGTGACGAGACAGTAGATGTGGCAAAACCGATACCATGCCCGATAAAGACTCCTTATGTCGTTGATCGCCATGGAAAACTTGATGCCTTCCGCTTAGGACTCGACTGGAAATGTTATAAATCATTCGATCCTTCCCGTTTTATTGTGAAGGACAATAGTCTTACCGTACGAGCGCAAGGAACAGACCCTGGCAGTTCTGCTCCCTTGATGTTCGTGGCAGGAACACACCGTTATGAGATTGAGGCAGAGATTGAACTACAAGGTGATGTTACTGCGGGAATGATACTTATTTACAACGGTTCTTTTTTCATGGGAACAGGGTTCGATAAAGATAAGAGATATCGTTATCGCATGGGTGGTGCGTCTCGGGGAGGTGGTCTTCCGGCAGGTACAAAACGTTTATGGTTAAGGTTGCGTAATGATGAGAATATTGTCACCGGGCAATACAGTTTTGACGGAGTTCACTGGCTGCGGGAGACATGGGGCATGGACTGCTCAGGATATAATCATAACACTTTGTATGAGTTCCAGAGTGTCTTACCTGGGCTTTTCGCTTTCGGCAATGGATCAGCTGTTTTCCGACATTTTAATTATCGGGAGTTAAAGTAGTTCTTTCTTACATAATAACGATTCTTTCCTTCATTTATGAAAAAAATATTTCCTTTATTGCTGCTTACTATCATTTGTCAGTATACATTTGCCGATAATAAAGAAATCCTGAAAACGATGCGCCGGGCTACGCAGTTTATGATGGATTCCGTCAGTCTGCACGGAGGATTTGTGTGGAACTACACCTCCGACATGTCTCGTCGTTGGGGAGAGATAGAGGCTCGTCCGACCATGATATGGATGCAGAGCACCTCTACTCCGGAAGTGGGGCAGATGCTGTTGGATGCATACCATGCCACCGGTGATGAGTATTATTATCAGCAGGCGTGTAAGGTGGTGGGAGCATTGCTGGATGCACAACATGAGAGTGGGGGATGGAATTATATGTATGACTATGCCGGGGAAGAGTCAGCAAAGGAATGGTATAATACCATCGGGAAACAAGCGTGGCGACTGGAGGAATTCCAGCATTATTACGGCAATGCCACCTTCGATGATGATGCCACCTATCACCCTGCCAGTCTGTTACTCCGCATCTATCTGGAGAAAAGAGAAGAGAGGTTCCTTCGTCCGCTTAATAAGGTCATAGACTTCTACTTGAAGAGCCAGTATGACAACGGAGGTTGGCCCCAGCGTTATCCCTTACGTTATGATCATCAGTTCCAAGGACGTCCGGATTATTCCTCTTATATCACGCTCAATGATGGAGTGATGGAGAATAATATTGACTTTCTCATGCAGTGTTATTTTGCCTTGGATCGTAAAGACTTGAAAAAGCATATTGAGAAAGCGATGTATCTCTTGCGGGATCTACAGCAAGACCTTCCTTATGCCGGATGGAGTGATCAATATTCATTGGATCTGAAACCGGCACAAGCCCGCAGTTATGAACCGCGAGCTGTCAATACTGCCACAACCATACGTATGATGCGTGTCATGCAGCAGTTCTATCAAATGACGGGCGACCGCAGTTTCCTTCAGGGGTTGGAAAAAGCTAGTCAGTTCGTCTGTTCTCAGGCACTGCCCGACAGCGTGGTGCGTTTGTGGCGTTCACCTTACCTCAATGATGGAGAGATACTCGTTCCCCGCTTTGTGGATCCGGATACCGGAAAACCACTCTTCATACATAGAAAAGGAGGCAATGTCAGAAATGGTATCTATTATGTAGATCAGGATATCCGAGGAACAATAGGGCATTACAGCAGTGCCGCCCGTATCAGTGCACGCCAGGTACAGCAGCTGGTCCGGGAAGCTGCATCAAAACCTGTCACGGGATGGAAAAAGCCGATGAGTCTTCGGTATTATTACTTTAATTCCAGACCCTCCTCACACAGAGGCCCCGGACGAAATGTCAATCGTGTGATAGAGAGTCTTACCGACCGCGGCTGTTGGATAACAGCCCTTACCATGATGTCTAATCCTTACAAGCCGATTCCCAGTGATATGGAAGAGGGAAGTGAAGACCGTCAGTATACCGCTACCCAGGTGGGAGATGAATATGATACTTCCCCGTGGGGAGAGCGTCAGACCTTAGGAATCAAGGTGGGCGACTATGTTGCCAATATGAACATACTTATTGGGGCACTGAGAGGTCAGGATAATACAGATGACCGTATTCGACTGGCAAATAAGAATATCCGTATGGAGGTGTGCCGATATGGCGCAAGAATCATGAGTCTTTCGGTGCCCGACCGAAAAGGAAAGATGCAGGATGTGGTATTGGGCTTTGACGACGAAGAGGGTTATCGCCGTGTCCGTCAGAACTTTGGTGCTACCGTAGGACGCTATCTGGGCCGTATCAACGGTGCATCGTTTACGCTGGATGGTGAACTATATCAGTTGCAGAACTATGGAAAAGGGGATATCTCACATGGCGGATTCCCCGGTTTTGCTCATCAGGAATGGACCGTTACCAGACAGACACCTTCCTCTGTAACCCTTCAATATCTCTCACCTGATGGAGAGAATGGGTTCCCCGGGAATCTGTTGATTCAGGTGACGATGAGTCTGTCAGACGATGGCGCACTCCTTTTGCGTTATGATGCCACCACAGATAAACCGACAGTGTTAAATCCCAGTAATCATTCTTTTTTCAATATCTCTGCCAATCATTCGCAAAGTATCGAACAAGAGATTCTCCGTGTTGATGCCGACAGTATTGCTGAGTATGATGCAAAGAAACACCTCACCGGCAGAATGATGGCTGTGAGGGGCACTCCTTTTGATTTTACATCTCCCAAAAGGATTGGAAAACAGATAGATGAAGATAACGGGCAGCTGCAGGTGACTAAGGGGTATGACCACAGCTGGCGACTTAATCATCCGGGTGATCTGACGGTCGTTGCAGGTGAGTTGTATGATAAGAGTTCAGGAATAGAAATGAAGGTCTATACCACTGAACCAGCCCTGCATATCTATACCGCAAATGGCTTGAACGGTTCGGTAGAGGGCAAGAACAATATCCGATATCCCCGGCGATCAGCTATCTGCTTCGAAACCTGTCATTTTGCAGACAGTCCTAATAAACCACAATTCCCTTCTACGGTGCTTCGACCCGGAGAAAAGTATCATTCAGAGACAATTTTTCGCTTCGGAATAAGATAAATGATTTTTTTTTGTTACTTTTGCAAGTCAAAAGTATTCGATAATGAAATTATTTTCCGATGCCGAACTGGTACAGATTCTTGATAAACCTATTTTCCACCAGATATCAGAGGCCGCCGACCAATGCGGACTGGAGTGTTATGTGGTGGGTGGATATGTGCGTGATATCTTCTTGGAGCGTCCCTCCAATGATATCGATGTGGTGGTGGTCGGCAGTGGCATAACAGTGGCGACGGCACTGAAGGAGAAAATGGGAAAGAAAGCCCATCTCAGCGTTTTCCGAAATTTTGGAACGGCGCAGGTGAAATATAATGACACGGAGGTAGAGTTTGTGGGTGCCAGAAGAGAGAGTTATCAGCATGATTCCCGAAAACCCCATGTGGAGGATGGCACTTTGGAAGATGACCAGAATCGGCGAGACTTTACGATTAATGCCATGGCCATTTGTCTGAATAAGGAGAAATTCGGACAGCTGGTGGATCCTTTTGATGGATTATACGATTTGGAAGACGGTATTATACGAACACCGTTAGATCCCGATATTACCTTCTCCGACGATCCCCTTCGTATGTTACGCTGCATACGCTTTGCTACACAACTGCGGTTTTATATTGAAGAAGAGACTTTCGATGCACTTACCCGCAACGCAGAAAGGATCCGAATCATCAGTGGGGAAAGAATTGCAGAGGAACTCAATAAGATCATGTTGACAGATACACCCAGCAGAGGATTCGTGGAGCTGCAGCGTTGCGGACTGTTGCCCTTGATATTACCTGAGCTTTCAGCCCTGGATATCGTTGAGACACGTAATGGCAGAGGTCATAAGAATAATTTCTACCATACGCTGGAGGTGGTGGATAATGTGTGCAAGAATGATCCGGAACATAATCTCTGGCTACGATGGGCAGCCTTGATGCATGATATCGGAAAGGCAAAGTGTAAGCGTTGGGATAATCAGGCAGGCTGGACCTTCCATAACCATAACTATATCGGTGCGAAGATGATACCCTCGATCTTCCGTCGGCTGAAGCTGCCTCTGGATGCAAAGATGAAGTTTGTGGAGAAACTCGTCGATTTGCACATGCGGCCGATCGTTATTGCTGATGAGGTGGTGACCGACAGTGCTGTACGCCGGCTGATGAATGATGCAGGTGACGATATCGATGCGTTGATGACTTTGTGTGAGGCGGATATCACCTCTAAGAACGAAGTGAGAAAGAAACAGTTCAAGGAGAATTTCCGGATGGTAAGGGAGAAACTGGCTGATCTTAAAGAGAAAGACTACAAACGACTCTTCCAGCCGGTTGTCGATGGTAATGAGATTATGGAGATGTTCAATCTGAAACCTTCTCAAGAGGTGGGTACACTCAAACAGACCATCAAAGATGCTGTGCTCGACAATAAGGTTCCCAATGAGCGTGAGGCTTTGATTGCCTTGCTGAAAAAGAAAGCAAGTGAAATGGGGCTCATTGCAGCTAAAAACCGTTAATTCATGCAAAAGTTATATATATTATAACTTTACAAAAGAAAATATGTGTAATTTTGTAATTTGAAAACAAAAATCGAGCATACGTGTTCTTTCTGTTATTGACAATCAAAACAATAAAAAATAAAAAAGTATGAAAATATTCAGCATTACAGCAATAGCAGTATCTGCGCTTTTGCTGGTTTCATGTGGTGGAAAGAGTGGTGGACGTCCTGAATTCGGAGACAATGAGTATCCTATAACAACAGTGGAATTTCAGAATTCATCCACTCAAACTACCTATCCAGCTACTATCAAGGGTGTGCAGGATGTTGAGATCCGTCCGAAGGTTGCTGGTTTCTTGACGAGAGTATGTGTGAAGGAAGGTCAGTCTGTAGGTGCTGGACAAC
>JAEEZP010000258.1 GCA_016291915.1 Prevotella sp.
ATCAAGCTGATTATATCAGGGTGTAGATCCTGAGGAAATCATAGTAATATCCACAGACGAACCAATGAATATCCCAAACAAAGGTTAAATACGTTAATTTTGCCTCCTTATTTCTGACATTGTCCAACCCTAAATCCACCTTTCTACCGTTTAATGTGTAAGTCATTGATTATCAATGTTTAATATATTCCAAGGTTGTCGTAAAATAAGTGATATTAAGCTTCCAGAAAATCTTGAATATATTGGAGAATCTGCTTTCTATGGTTGTTATAACTTAACAACCCTATATCTTCCCCATAAATTAAAAATTATAGGTGAATTGGCATTTTACAACTGCTATCAGATAAAAGATCTGATTATTCCCAATTCTGCGACATCCCTTGGAGCCAAGGCCTTCCAATTTTGCACGGGACTTGAGTCGGTGAATATAGGCGATAATGTGGTTTATATCAAAGAGAACCTCTTCAACGGGTGTTCCGATATAAAAAAGGTGATATCGGGTATTAAGGAGCCGATGAACATGGTGAGTAGTGTTTTTGATAATTCCGTATATACTAATGCAGAATTAATTGTTCCAGAAGGCTGCCTCTCGAAATATCAGGCATGTGACGGTTGGAAGAATTTCGTTAATATTAAAGATACAGGTGGTGGCATTCCTTATAAAGATAAGTTGTCTCTTGATAAAACCACTGGCTATACAGGTAAACAAGTCGTTTTGCCTATTAAATTGATTAACGAAAACGATATTGCCGGTGTGCAGTTTAAACTAACGTTGCCACAAGGTGTCTCAGTTGCCTTGAACAGTAAGAACAAACTAATGTTCAGCAAGACGGAGCGGGATGCGGATCATACGTTGAGCGGTAGCAAGGCGGAGGATGGTTCTTATACGGTATTGCTCTACTCGGCTGATTCAGAGGCTATCACGGGTAATGAAGGAAGCATCATCGACGTGACATTGGACATCGACAAGGAGATGAAGGACGGAATATACGAGATCAAAATCTCGGATATCGTGCTCTCTACCACCAAGGCACAGAAGATTAATGCAGATGATGTGACAGCTCAGCTGGAGGTGAAGAGTTATCTTTTAGGCGATCCAAATAATGACGGCAGTATCGATGTGGTGGATATCACGATGATAGCTAATCATATCCTCGGCAATAATCCTGAGAACTTCATCTTTGCGGCAGCTGATGTGGATGGTGACGGCACGGTGGATGTGAACGACATTATCTCCATTGCCAACATCATTCTTTATGGCAGTTCTTCGAATGCAAAGCCTTCCATGGCAAAAGCATCGAATCATTTGGCTACTACTACCAATTCTGGCTCTGATGGCTTCACCGTGAAGAATGTCAGTGTTGAGAAGGGTGGCACGGTAACGGTTGACTTCGAGTTGACGAATGCTGCACACGACTTCAGTGGTATTCAGATGGATATTGACTTGGGCGAGGGACTGAGTTTCGCTACGAAGAGCAATGGTAAGGTGAATGTCACGAAGGGAGCCCGACTGGAGGATGAGGACTTCACCCTGTCTGTGGCTAAGCAGGAGGGTAACCAGTATCGTGCCTTGGGTTATTATACTGACGGCAGTGTGATACCGGAGAAGAGCGGCACTTTATTTACATTGACCCTGCAGGCTGACGAGAGTCTGGCGGATGGTAAGACGTTTAACTGTCAGTTGGATAACATCACACTCTCTACGAAGAACAATGAGAAGATTCAGCAGGAGACGCAGACATTTACGGTGACGATCGGTGATGCTACAGGTATTTCGGATCTCTTCAATGAGGATGGCACTCCGGCTGTGATGTATGATCTTACAGGTAAGCGGATAGAGACACCTGCCAAGTCGGGTCAGGTGATTATCGTGAAGAAGGGTGGTAAGGTAGTTAAGATATTTAAGAAATAAAGAAAAGGCGGGGACTGGCGCTTGGTAGAGCGCTGTCCCCGAATGAAAATTGCTATTAAATCAGTATTTTTGCTTAGTAGAAGATCGTTTGTCTCGGAAAAGTTTAAATCCCTTTGACTTTTCCGAGACTTTTCGTATCTTTGCAATCGGAAACGGATAAAAGTATGGTTCAGGAATATCAGTTACGCGTAACGCCACGACAGGCAGTTGAGGAGGCTCTGTTGAAGGAGTATCTTTCCCGGGAGAAAGGTATTCCGGCAACGGATATCACTCATATCCGGATTCTCAAGAGAAGTATCGACGCCCGTCAGCGAACAATTTTCGTCAATCTCAAGGTGAGGGTGTATGTCAAAGAAGAACCACAGGATGATGCCTTTACGTCGACCTATTATCCGGAGGTTGCTGACAAACCGTCGGTTATCGTGGTGGGGGCTGGCCCTGGTGGGTTGTTCGCTGCTTTACGACTGATAGAGAGAGGTTTACGTCCGATAGTCATTGAAAGGGGTAAGAATGTGCATGATCGTAAGAAGGACCTGGCCAAGATCACTGCCACGCAGGAGGTTGACGAGGAGAGCAACTACTGTTTTGGTGAGGGAGGGGCAGGAGCCTATTCCGACGGAAAGTTATATACCCGTAGTAAGAAGCGTGGATCAGTTGAGAAAATTCTTAACGTTTTCTGTCAGCATGGGGCTTCCACGGCCATCCTTGCCGATGCCCATCCGCATATCGGAACGGACAAACTCCCACGGGTGATTGAGAACATGCGAAATACGATCATCCGATGTGGGGGAGAGGTGCATTTCCAAACGAAGATGACTGCCTTGGAGACTGACGGACAGCGAGTTATCGGTGTTCGGGCAGTACGTCTTACCGATCAGGAAGAAGTGTCTTTCCGCGGACCGGTGATCCTGGCTACGGGGCATAGTGCCCGTGATGTGTATCGCTATCTTTTCTCTTCACACATACAGATAGAGGCTAAGTCGTTGGCTATCGGTGTGCGCCTGGAGCATCCGGCGATGCTGATCGATCAGATACAATATCATAACAAAAACGGTAAAGGGGCATACCTCCCTACGGCGGAATATAGTTTTGTTACGCAGGTGGATGGTAGGGGTGTGTACAGTTTCTGTATGTGTCCGGGCGGTTTTGTGATCCCAGCTGCCACAGGGAGAGAACAACTCGTGGTCAACGGCATGAGTCCTGCCAGCAGAGGAACGCGGTGGAGTAACAGTGGTATGGTGGTGGAGATCCATCCCGAGGATGTGGTTGCTCAGGGGATGAATATTCCCGATGATCCACTGTTGATGATGCGTTATCAGGAACAGTTGGAAAGAGCCTGTTGGATACAGGGAAACCGTCGTCAGACAGCCCCTGCACAACGCATGAATGATTTCGTTAATAATCGACGTTCTAATGACTTACCATCAAGTAGTTATGCACCTGGCTTGGTGGAGAGTAATCTGCATTCGTGGCTCCCTCCTTTTATCGCCAAACGACTACAGAAAGGTTTTGTGGATTTCGGTCGGCGTAGCAAAGGTTTCCTCACGAATGAGGCCCTGATGATTGCCGTGGAAACACGCACATCCAGTCCGATACGTATCCTCCGTTCTCCCGAAACGCTCATGCATGTCACGGTAGAAGGACTCTTCCCTTGTGGAGAGGGGGCCGGTTATGCAGGGGGTATCGTCTCTGCCGGTGTGGATGGTGAACGATGTGCTGACTGTTGTGCAAGTTATCTCCTGGGTGATAATACTCAGCATTGATGGATAATGATTCTCGGATATAGCAGTTATTATTCCTTTCGGCAGAATCTATTATAGATTAATTGAGTTTTAATGATCAGTAGTTGACTAATTGGGTACCGATTAGTTGACTTTTGCGTACTAGTACTCGACTAATTGAGTACCGATTAGTCGACTTTTATGTACTAATACTCGACTAATTGAGTACTGATTAGTCGTGTCGGAAGTATTTCTTGTTCGGAAATCCATAACTTTGGCTTGTTGAAATTACTATTGTCTCTTTATCTATCACCAGTTCATAATTTTGGCAAGCCAAAGTTACTCTCGTTCGGAAAAGCCAAATGTCGTTTCTCAAATGACACATTTATCAATGTTTTTTCGCTCACTAATGCGTAACTTTGGCTATGCCGAAGTTACTCCGTCTCTTATTCAGTTACATATCCGTAACTTTGGCTATGCCGAAGTTACTCTCGTTCGGAAAAGCCAAATGTCATTTCTTATATGACACATTTATCAATGTTTTTTTTCGCAAATATAAAGAAAATGCAAGCATTTCTTTATGTTATTTGCTCAAAAATTTGGCTTTTCGCTCACTTATCCGTAACTTTGCACGAATTTTATAGAAAATATATTTTAAGCAATGAATATATCATACAAATGGCTAAAGGAATACGTGGACTTTGATTTGTCTGCGCAGCAGGTTAGCGAGGCGCTGACCAGTATCGGTCTTGAAGTAGGAGCTCTCGAAGAGGTTCAAACGATCAAAGGCGGTTTGAAGGGATTGTATGTGGGTAAGGTGCTTACCTGTGAGATGCATCCTAACTCCGACCACCTGCATGTCACAACGGTTGATTTGGGTAAGGAGGCTCCTCAGCAGATTGTCTGTGGTGCTCCCAATGTCGCTGCCGGACAGAAGGTTATCGTAGCCGATCTGGGTTGTGTGCTCTATGATGGTGACAAGGAGTTTGTCATCAAGAAGAGTAAGTTACGTGGCGTGGAGAGCAATGGAATGATCTGTGCAGAGGACGAGATAGGAGTGGGTAACGACCATTCCGGCATCATCGTACTGCCGGAGGATGCTCCTGTGGGCATGCCTGCCGCTGAGTATTACCACTTAGAGAGTGACTGGCTGATAGAGGTGGATATCACTGCCAACCGTGCTGATGCCCTCAGTCATTGGGGTGTTGCCCGCGATCTCTATGCTTGGTTGAAACAGAACGGTTACGAAACATCTTTACATCGTCCGTCGGAAGAAGACTTTGTGGTGGACAATGAAGAACTGCCTATCGATGTTGTTATAGAGAACAATGAGGCATGCCGTCGTTATGCCTGTGTGAGCATCACCGACTGTGAGGTGAAGGAATCACCGGAGTGGTTGAAGAACAAACTGACGGTGGTGGGTCTCCGTCCTATCAACAATATCGTGGATATCACAAACTATATCATGATGGCATACGGACAGCCTCTGCATTGCTTTGATGCAGAGATGGTGACGGGCAACAAGATCGTGGTGAAGACCATGCCTAAGGGTACTCCTTTCATTACTCTCGACGGCGTGGAGCATCAGTTGGATGACCACGACCTCGCCATCTGCAATGCTGAAGAGCCGATGTGTATTGCCGGTGTCTTCGGTGGTAAGGGTTCCGGAACCTATGAGACCACCAAGCATGTGGTGTTGGAATCAGCCTATTTCCACCCCACCTGGATCCGTAAGAGTGCCCGTCGTCACGGACTGAGCACGGATGCCAGTTTCCGTTTTGAACGTGGCATCGATCCCAATGGTGTTATCTATGCCCTCAAACAGGCTGCTATCATGTGTAAAGAACTGGCTGGCGGTAAGGTGAGCATGCAGATAAAGGATGTCTATCCCAATCCATTACCCGACTTCCCTGTCCGTCTGGAGTATGACTATGTCAATCAGTTGATCGGCAAGTTCATCCCCCAGGAAACGATCAAGAATATTCTCAACTCATTGGCAATCCGTATCGAGGGAGAAGATGCCAACGGTCTGAACCTTACCGTTCCTGCCTTCCGCGTGGATGTGCAGCGCCCCTGTGATGTGGTAGAGGATATCCTCCGTATTTACGGATATAACAATGTGGAGATTCCAACGCAGTTGAAATCATCACTGGTGATCAAGGGGGAAGAGGATCAGAAACATAAGTTGGAGAACCTCATCGGTGAGCAGCTGGTGGGTTGTGGATTCAATGAGATCCTGAACAACTCCCTGACCAAGGGTGCTTATTATGACAACCTGAAGGCTTATCCGAAGGAGAATCTCGTGAATATCATGAACCCGCTGAGCTCCGATCTGAATGTTATGCGACAGACCCTGGTGTTCGGTGGACTGGAGAGCATTGCCTACAATGCCAACCGTAAGAGTCCTGATCTGAGATTCTTTGAGTTCGGCAATGTATATCTTTTCTCTCCCGACAAACAGAATGCTGACAACCCGATGGCTGCCTATAAGGAGGAGACACACCTCGGACTGTGGGTTACCGGTAAGCGCGTGAGTGGTTCTTGGGCACATCCAGATGAAGACAGTAACTTCTATGAGTTGAAAGCAT
>JAEEZP010000259.1 GCA_016291915.1 Prevotella sp.
CAAACGAGAGCACATGGCAGAAGAACAACAGCACCTACTGGCAGTTGAAGAACTATGTTACCTATAGCAATACCTTCGCTGAGAAACATTCTATGACAGCGATGGTAGGACAGGAGTGCTGGGAAAGCAAATGGGATTACGAGCGTGTGGCAAACAGCAACCTGCCATCTGATGCCGTTCATAATCCTAAACTCGGTCAGAACACGCCCAATATCAACTTAGGTTATGGAAGCAGTGCCATGGCTTCATTCTTCACCCGTTGGACGTACAGCTACGACAATCGTTATAACGCCACCTATACCTATCGTTATGATGGTAGTTCCAATTTCGGACCCAACAAGCGGTGGGCAGGTTTCCACTCTTTGGCAGCCAGCTGGCGTTTCACCAATGAGAAGTTCTTCGAGCAGTCTGCCTTAGGTAAGATTATCAGCAACGGTAAGTTGCGTGTTGGTTGGGGACAGACGGGTAATGCAAACATCAACTCATACGTATGGGGTGTGACGATGCAGCAGGTGTTCTCTGACTTAGGCACAGGTTATCGTCCGCAAAATATTCCTAACCTGGATGTGAAATGGGAGAAGCAAGAGCAGTTTGATGTCGGTCTCGATATCGGTTTCTTACATGATCGTATCAACCTGACTGTCGACTGGTATCAGAAAGAGTCGAAAGACATGTTGATGGAGTTGCAGATGGCCTCATACATGGGTACACAGGGTAATGATAACTCAAAACTGAAGGCACCGATGGGTAACTATGGACATATCCGCAATACGGGTCTTGAGATTACGCTCTCCACACACCCGATCGTCGGAAAGTTTGAGTGGGACAGCGAGGCACAGATCTCGTTCAACAAGAATAAACTGATGGCCCTTAACGGAACAGCCAGTGCGGCTATTATGGGTTATGCTCAGTGGGGATCTACCTTGGTAAGTCTTTCTGATATCGGCGAGAGCCTGTATAGCTTCTATGGTTATGTGACCGATGGAATATATAAGGATCTGGAGGATATTGAGACCTCTCCGAAACCTGTGAATTCTTATCCAACGGATGGCGTCTTCAACAGTGCACAGACCGTATGGCCTGGTGATATCAAGTACAAGGATATCAATGGTGACGGTATCATCAATGAGAACGACCGCACCAATATCGGTTCTCCGATGCCGAAGTTCACTTACGGTTGGACCAACACATTCAGATATAAGAATTTTGACCTGAGTATCTTCATCAATGGTACTTATGGTAACAAGATATTGAACCTGACCAAGCGTGGATTGACGACGATGAGCAGTGCATGGAGTAACCAGCACGTGGATGTCGGCGATCGTGCACGACTCGAGCCTATCAACGCCGGTTCTGCTACGGATGGTACCTCTTGGTATTGGGATATTAACAATGTACGTGTGTCTAATCCCGATACGAAGACTCCAAGAGCTATTATCGGTGATCCGAACGACAACGACCGTATCAGCGACCGATATATTGAAGATGGTACTTATCTGCGTATCAAGAATATTTCTTTAGGTTATACCTTCCCCAAGAAGGTGATCTCTAAGTTGAAGCTGGATAACCTCCGTCTGTATTGCAACATCCAGAACCTGGTTACTTTTACCGGCTATTCTGGCTATGATCCTGAGATTGGTGTGAGCACTATGGGACCCAACGTATATGGCGTTGACTATGGACGTTATCCCTCACCGACTACCTATTCATTCGGAATCAATATGTCTTTCTAAAACGCTTAAATTATAAGGAATATGAAACTTTCGAATATAAAATATATTGCATTCTGCTTCATGATGGGTCTGGGACTCACCTCATGTGAGGATTTCTTGGATCGTCCGAACGAAGATGGTTACAACGACAGTAACTATTTCCAGAATGATGCTCAGACGAAAGCGAGTACAAACACACTCTACAACTCGCCTTGGTATGATTTCTTGAGCCGCGGCTATTATAAGATTCCTGAGGTGATGTCGGGTAACCTCTATATGGGAGGCAGTCCTTACCTTACCTTTACCGTCAACGGTAGTGATGATGATATCAAGTCTACATCAAAATCTCTTTGGGCTGTCAACGCTCAGGCAAACACCATCTATAACCGACTGAAGACAGCCAATGCTTCTGATGTAGTGAAGAATGCGGCGATGGGTGAGTGTCTGGCATGGAAAGCCATGGCTTACTTCTATCTCGTAAGAATCTTCGGTGATGTACCTATCGTTCATGATAATAGTTCAGAGATTGCTGCTGGTAACTATCACGATAAGGTGAAGGTGAAGAAGGCTGATGTCTATGAGTATATTGTCATGACACTGGAGAAAGCCATCGAACTGCTTCCTGAAAGCAATGATCCCGGTCGTATCGACCGTTGGGCAGCCAAGGGTCTCTTGGCAAAGGTCTATCTGACAAAGTCAGGTGTTAATGCCGGTGGTAACGGACAGCGTAATGCTGATGACTTGGCCAAGGCGGCATCGTATGCGAAGGATGTGATTCAGAATTCCGGAAAGAAACTGATGGCCAACTACGAGGATATCTTCAAGGGTGAGAACAACAAGTGTGAGGAGAGCCTCTTCGGATGGCGCTGGTCGGCAGAACAGGCTAATTACACCTGTGGTAACTGTCTGATGTCTGAGTTGGCTATGTCTGGATTCGATGAGTTTATGAGTTGGGGTGACTGGACAGCACCTTCCACAGACTTGCAGGATGCCTTTGGTGTTTCTCCTTTGGATAATCCTGAGCAGCGCGCCGACGTGGACAAGCGCCGTAAGGCTACCATGATGATGGCTGGTGATGTATACAGCTACTGGTGGCAGGATAAGGGTGGTTTTGACTATCTCCGTTTCCTTTATGACAAGGAATATGCGCCAGGCTCTAATGACGGACTTCAGTCTGGTACCGGAGCCAATATCGCTAAGCATCAGTATGGTAACAACAGTGACCATATCAAGACATTCGGTATCAGTGCCGCAAAGCAGACCAGTTCGCTGGCTACTCACGTCTTGCGTCTTGCTGATGTGTACCTGATCTACGTTGAGGCTATGATTGGCAATAACGGTTCTACCACGGATCCCACTGCCTTGGAAGCTTTCTATGCAGTGCGTCATCGTGCGGTTTCCGGTTTTGATATGCCTACCAGCGTGACACTCGACCAAGTGCTGAAGGAGCGTCGTCTGGAGTTGGCTCTCGAGGGTGACTATTGGTTCGATCTCGTCCGTATGTCGTACTACGATGTCAATAAGGCGATCAATACCATCAAGAGTCAGCGCCGAAATTGTTATTATGGTTTGGGAGATTTGTACAAGAGCTATTATGACAGCAATCGAACCACTTGGGTGGTGGATCCTGCCAATATGTACTACGAAACGAATACGCCTGTGCCCAACGTGAATGCTTCTGTCTTTACGTTGCCCTACCCGGATGAAGACGTGGTATATAATCCTCATCTTCTTGAAGAGGCTCAGAGTGTGGATGTAAGA
>JAEEZP010000260.1 GCA_016291915.1 Prevotella sp.
GAGCCTTTCGACTTTCTGGGATTCAAATGTCTGGACAGATCCATCGACATTTCCGAAGCCACAAAACAAAAGATGAAAGGAAAGATACGTCGTGCGGCCCACTCCATCGCCCGTTGGCAGCATCGTAAAGGGTTAGACACCTCACGGGCCATGAAAGGACTTATCAACACCTTCAACAATAAGTTTTTTGAAGATGACGATCCGGAAGCACTGACATGGTCACGCTGGTTCTTCCCCGTCATTAACAAAACAGATGGGTTAAAGGAGATTGATGCTTATCTGCAACAATATATCAGGTTCCTGAGTACCGGTCGCCATACCAAGAAAAACTATCGTGTACGTTATGCCGATCTCAAGGCACTCGGATATCGGAGTCTTGTACATGAGTATTACGAATACCTTAAACACTCTCCCAAGAAAAGTCCTTAAAAAGGCACATATCTTGAATGAGAAGCTACATCTTTCTGAAATACAACCGTAAGATGCCGTTATAGAGCGTCATCCTACTACCGCTTGACTGTTCTATGGTGAAAGTTTCTTCTTTGTCGTTGATGCCAAACGGTATGAGATAAGAGAGATCATCGATTATGGGATCTCCGGCAGCAGGATCGTGCAGACGGGGTTCGTATAGCCGAAGCAGATTTTCATCTTTTTCAAAACGAAACAAGATAGAGGAATACATACCCTGACGGTCAACACCCTCCATGATATGAACCTGGAATGACCAGAAAAGGAGATGATCAGACAGATCGGTGCTTCTACCGGTCTCTACCGTATCCACCTTTACCAGATGCCAATAACCTTCCAATCCCCCGGCACCATCCGTCTCAATGCTGCATGAGGTGAGGCACATAAAGAGAAAGAAAAATGCTCCTATGATATATCGTGTAACTTTTTGTTTCATCGTCCTAATAATCCTTTCTTTGTTATGGTCAGTTGAAAACCCCAGTTATTACCTAAGACTGCACCGAAATCCATCGCATAAGCACCTCGGATATTCCATCCCTCGAGCCAGCGACCGGCAGGGGCATAGTTGATCTCTGTAAGGAAACTGCCCTGTCGGTGCATCTTGGTATAGGGTTTGGAATAAGTTCCCAGTCCCTCCTGATAGGCACCCAGCACACGGTAGGTGAGCCGGTTGACGATCTCACCGTCAATACCCAAGTAGAAAGCCCGGAAGCGATTGTCTTTCACCTCTATGGTTCCATCAGTATTATATAAAGGTGAACGATAGAGTGGGTTTCCGATCACTTGTCCCCAATGCTGCCATCCGTTGTAGATATAATGGTTGTAGTAATTATCATCGCCACCGATATGATCTGACATTCCTACACTGTGGTCATGGTAGATAGGACCACTCTGATATTGTGAATAGAGATACTCAAAGACAAGATCCTGCAACCAGCTGCCATCACGAAGGTTCAGTTCCATACCGAGCATCATATCCTTGAAGTCGTATAACAGGAAACGACGGTCTTTCTTCACATTCCACTCCTCACCGGTGCCATAACCATCATAGTCTAACTGCAGCATGGCTGAGTGATCTTCAAAGTATTTATCCGCATAGAAGCCGATACGCCAATCATCGGCATCATAATCAAGGCGTAACAACCAACTGCCGAGATGATTTCCTGCCACATTCAGGTAGGTATCCTCCCCAACCTCATCACCACCAGGTATCAATGAGTGCCACATGCCTTTGAACCCTTTCTCACCATGAAGCACCTCCATGCCGTCAGCAGTAGGGCGATAAGCCGTGCCGCCAAAGAAAGAAGCCATCTCCAAACCCATTGTCAATGACCATGGGCAGAACACTTCATCGTTAGCAATCTTCAGATAACCGGCCTTACTATGATACATCACATCATCAGCGTGTTTCTGGTTGTCTCCCACAAAAGTATGCTGCCAGTTGTCATCTGTCATCTTGCCATAAGCCACATGACCTTTCACATGCAGCCAACCATTAGTATAAGGAATTGTGAAATAGTTGATACCCAAACGTATCTGTGGCACAGGACGGGCATTCATACCGAGTGTCTGATTACCACTCGACAGAGTATCATTCTTCAACTCCTGTAACCATTCCTTACTACCTACCGTAAATATGGCTTTTAGCCAACGGGCCTCGACATAAGCTTGTTGGATAACGACATTGCTGGTATAATGATAAGGTGCCACTACATCGACAGCATAGCCAAGTCCCCATTTTCGCTCAGCATCCTCATCGATACTACGCATCAGAGCACCTCTGACATAGCCATTGGTCTTTTCCATAGAACTCAGTCCGTGCTTATTCGCATTCAGCCACAACGGCGTGCGGTCAGCGGAAACACTGCCCTGCATCTCTATCTGATAGTTTAACCCTTCCAACGGCTTGAGCCAATCATGATTTTGGGCACTTGCCTTCGTAAACAAAAGCACCGTCATCATGATGAAGATGATTTTTCTTATGTATATCTTTTTCTCCACTGTTATAATAAACGAGAAAACGAATCGTTTAGTATAACATGAAAATCAAAATAATAGGATTCGTTTTGTAGTCGTTTCTGCTTCCATTTACTTTCTTTCTCGATGCTTTATCGGTAATCCTACTAAAAAACATAAAAAGATTTTGAAGAGCAATCACTTTTATTTACTTTTGCGACGAAAATAACACAAACGTAATGAAAAAAGTAGCATTAATAACGGGTATAACAGGGCAAGACGGATCCTATCTTGCTGAGTTTCTGATTGATAAAGGATATGAGGTGCACGGACTGATGCGCAGATCGTCTTCCTTCAATACTGGAAGAATAGAACATCTGTATCTGGATGAATGGGTACGTGACATGAAAAAGTCGAGACTGGTGAACCTTCACTGGGCTGATATGACCGACTCCTCCTCACTGATACGTGTCATCGGTGAGATCAGACCGACCGAGATATACAACCTCGCTGCACAGAGTCATGTGAAAGTGAGTTTCGATGTGCCGGAATACACGGCAGATACGGATGCCATCGGGGTACTCCGATTATTAGAGGCCGTACGCATCTGTGGCCTTGACAAACAATGTAGGATTTACCAGGCATCCACCTCTGAATTGTATGGTAAGGTACAGGAGGTGCCCCAGAAAGAGACAACGCCCTTTTATCCCCGCAGCCCGTACGGTGTTGCCAAACTCTATGGTTATTGGATCATCAAGAACTACCGTGAGAGTTATGGGATGTTCTGTTGTAACGGAATCCTTTTTAATCATGAGAGTGAGCGGCGCGGAGAGACATTCGTCACCAGGAAGATCACACTGGCAGCAGCACGCATCGCACAGAAAATGCAAGATAAGTTGTACTTAGGTAACCTTGATGCGTTACGCGACTGGGGGTATGCCAAAGACTATGTAGAGTGTATGTGGCTCATTCTGCAACAGGAACAACCTGACGACTTCGTTATCGCTACAGGAGAATATCACACCGTGAGGGACTTTGCGACATTGGCTTTCCACTATGCCGGCATAGAGATCGAATGGAAAGGATCCGGTTTGGAAGAGCAAGGTATCGACAAGGCTACCGGCAAAGTCCTCATTGAGGTAGATCCCAAATATTTCCGACCGGCAGAGGTAGAACAGTTGTTAGGCGACCCATCAAAAGCGAAAGAACGTTTAGGGTGGAACCCAAGAAAGACTTCTTTTGAACAATTGGTAAAAATCATGGTGGATTATGACTTGCGTTATGTCACATCCCATGAGAATAACAGATAATGATCAAAAAGCATCATGGGAGAGATACTGAACAAAGAGACGAAAATCTATGTTGCCGGTCACCGAGGATTGGTGGGGTCGGCCATCTGGAAGAACCTTCAGGCAAGGGGATTCAACCATCTGATAGGACGGACACACCGAGAACTGGATCTCTTAGATCCTGTTGCCGTCCGCCAGTTTTTTGATGAAGAACAACCGGAAGCTGTCGTCTTGGCAGCTGCTCACGTAGGAGGAATCATGGCCAACCTCTGTTACCGTGCCGACTTTATCTACCAGAATCTGCAGATCCAGCAGAATGTGATCAGTGAGAGTTGGAGACATCATGTAAAGAAGCTGTTATTCCTCGGATCCACCTGTATCTACCCACGTATGGCTCCTCAGCCGATGAGTGAGGAGGTGCTGCTCACATCGCCGCTGGAATATACCAATGAACCGTATGCCATCGCCAAGATAGCGGGACTCAAACTATGCGAGAGTCTCAGTATACAATACGGATGTAACTATATTGCCGTCATGCCCACCAACCTCTATGGTCCGAACGACAACTTCCACTTGGAGAACAGTCATGTCCTTCCTGCCATGATCCGTAAGATATACCTCGGAAAATGTCTTTATACTCACGACTGGGACGCCATCCGTCGCGATTTGAAGAGACGTCCCGTATCTACTCCTTCCGGTGATGTGGCTGATGAACAATCAACTGAAGATCTGATTTGCAGAGTATTGGCACATTACGGCATCACTTCCGATACTGTCACCCTATGGGGTACGGGCAGTCCACTTCGTGAGTTTTTGTGGAGTGAGGAGATGGCTGATGCCTGTGTACATATCCTTCTGCATGTCGATTTCAAAGATACCTATTCCCACACAGCATCCTCTGTAGGGAACGCTATGCAAGAGATACGTAACTGCCATATAAATATAGGGACGGGGGAGGAACATTCCATCCGAGAGACAGCAGATATGATTGTCAGAGAGATCGGCTATCAAGGGGTTGTCCAATGGGATAAGTCCAAGCCTGACGGGACACCGAGGAAATTGACTGATGTCACGAAACTACACCAACTCGGATGGCATCACCATGTGTCATTGCAGGAGGGAATACATCGGTTGTATCAGTGGTATCTCACTGAAGAGGGATTCAGATAAGCTATCTGATAGTTACACGGATCTTCTGCTGACGGAAAGCAAAGAGATTATCCAGAAGAGCAGGGTCACCAGCGTTCACAGAGTAATTCTTCTGTGAACGTTTCTGTGCTATAGGCAGGGTGAAACGGATAACAGAACGGTCAGCATTATAGACATACTTGACCGGTTCGTTCTTCTCGTTGAGCAGATACAGACTGTCAGCAGGCGTCACTCCCAGCCACTGACGGATTTCCCCGACGGGTACCTCTACGGTCTTATTTGTCAACGTGTTATCCCCTTCGTTATGTATCAGGATATTCACCGTACTGCTACTCGTACATGCAGTAAGGACTGACAACAGTCCAAACACAGCCAAAAGATGGAATAGAAAAGTTCTCATAGTTTCTGTTTATTCATATTCTTTGATACTTTGTATGCCGGCACTCGACAGACAGACACGGTATCGGCGATACAGTTTATTATGTTTATCTCTCAGACGAAAGACAAAATTAAGGTAATACACCTTGCTGCCCGGCACCACTTCCAACTGTCCGTTACCTTTGTTGACACACAGAGGAACCTGTGGATTATCCATCTTACGCATATATTCCGAGAGATTGTAACGAATGATGTCATTCACCCCTTGCAAAGGATAAGCAGACATCTTACTGACCACTTTCCTGTTCAGATGGATCTTCTTACGATAAAACACTATCTGCTCCTCAGTACCTCGTCCGAGCACCAAGGGAGAATGACGGTTGCGGATCTTCAGTGAATGGGGATTGGTCTTTTCGGAAGTAAGAAAATCCACACCCTCCTTACACCATCCCAGTTTCATGTCATCCACATTGATATTGATACGGTATTCAAAGATCTTACTGCTCAGGCGGTTGGCAAAATAGTTACGCACCAGTTCCTTGATACGGTCCTTGAACATATAGCTGATGACCAAAGCCATGAAGAAGGGAAGCGTGAAGTTACCATACGTCTGCTGGAAAGCAAAAGACACCACCGTGGCAAAGACCATCGACAATCCTGCAGCCAGACTGAAAACCACCTGTTCGAGAAATACGGCATTGCGTCTTTTATGTGTGGGAAGATACAGATGACTCTCTATATATTTCTTCAGTTGTCCGGCATGATGCACAAACTCCGCATTGTTATCCGCACTGTTCTGTTGCGGCAGCATATAACCGTGTTCCCGGGAATAGGCCGTATTCTCATCCAGCAAGACACTCACCGTCGGCAAGATCTTCTCATAAACGGCCGCCCTCTCCTGACGGATCCGGGTAAGCATCTTATAAAGATGTTGCTCGGTGACATTGGCCAAGAACTCATCGCCATAGGTGAAATACACCAGCAAAGACTCATCCAGATGTTCCTGCTGCAGATACTTCAGCAGATTTCTGTAGTTGTCTTGGATCTGCCGGATATGATTGACGGCTTGCATCACGAGGATACCTATTCTGTTATCTTCTACCGTCAAGAGATATTTACAGGTGTCACGCAGACTACTTTTGTAGATGGAGGCATACGACTTGATCTCCTTCTCATATTCCTCCTGATGATGTTTTGTCGGTTGTGAAACGATTGTCTTGCAAGCTTTCTCCAACAACTGATAAGGCAGTTCTGCGGAGTGAGCCAACATCTCAAGTGGGTAAACAGGAGTTTTCAACCTCATGTACGAGAGCATATCACGGTAAAAATTCTCACGAGGGTAGGTATGTCGGTTCACATCAAGAGCCTCAGGGATATATATCCATGTGCTCATCTCGAAATCACTGTACTCAGTACCTTCCGGCACCTGATAACCGATCTTGAACTCGAGTGTGTTCCTGTCGTGTATCTTAGAACTTATTCCTATCATGCTTTCATCCATCAAGTTAAAACTCCTGTCACCGTCGCAATCATTTAAAATACACCATTGGTGTATCCAAGCCACCTCAATACGGTCTGACCCCACAGAATAATCATCAGCCAACTGATGAACATCATGGTGATACCAAACTTAAAGGTATCGCTCCAACTGTATTGATTCGTGGTATAGAGCAAGGCCGCCGGCTTACTGTTGAACGGCAGCACATAGACATGTCCCACAAGCATAGCTACCGGGAAGGCAAGACTCATGATCGGATAACCGTTCTTCTGTGCCACACCGATAGCGATAGGTACGAAAATCAACGTTAGCATGGTCTTCGACTGGAAAACCAGTGAGAAGAGCAGCATACCGGCGGTCAGGATAAAGTACAGTACCCAGAAGGGTGTTTCCTGAGTAATACCCAGACTGCTGAACAAACCATCGATCATCGTCCCCGGCAATCCGGTAGCATCCAAACCTGCTCCTAAAGTGTATGCTCCTGCAGAGAAGAGCAACAGATGCCAAGGGATATCCACATCATTCCATTTCACCACACCGATACCGGGCAGCAAAGCCACCACAGCACCCATGAAGGCTACGGCTGTCTGGTTGATGCCATGCTGTTTGTCGGTAGCCCATAGGATGAGCACGCAGACAAAGATAGCCACGGCTTTCCATTCGTCAGCACGCATCTTACCCAACTTATTCAACTCCTCCCGTAAGCGTTCCATACCACCGGGAATCTGAGGCACCTGTTCTTCTTTCTTCATCGGGAAGATAATCTTCACACCGACGAACCAACCGATAAAGATCAGGATGATGTTCATCGGGAAAGCGGCAGCAAACCAGTCTTGATAACTGAATGAGCCCCATCCCATAGCACCGGCAATCAGTGCACCTGCCAACAGTGTTGCTCCTGATCCCGTCAAGAAAGCATTGGCACCCAGATTGATCTGGAAGAGATTCTGCAAAATCAGGTTCCTACCGAAATTATTACGGTTCTCACCACCAGTAGCCCCATAGATAGCAGCCACCACCATAAAGATTGGCAAGAGGATGGCTGCCTTTGCCGTGGTGGCAGAGATAAACGCCGACAATACCACGTTGATGACGATGAAACTGAGGATGATACCACTTGCATTCTTACCGAACTTCAGTACGAACCACAAGGCAAAACGTTTGGCAACCTGCGTCTTGACAAGCATACTTGCCAGGATAAACGACAGGATATTGAGCCACATCACAGGATGACCCAACTGAGCATAAGCGGTCTTATCTGTCGTGATACCCGTGAGTACGATGCCGAGGATCACCATCAATGAGGTAAGATAATTAGGTATTGCCTCCGTTATCCATAGGATAATGGCTGCCACGAAGATGGCCAGCATTGCGTAATTGATACGGATAAAACGTTTATGCGTGGCATCATCGATCTGTGCCTCAGGTGCACTTACCTTTTCTTTACCTTCACCTACCGTCAGTTGTTTCGTGACATTCTCTTTCAGCTGGTCGTATCTCTTGACAGCCGATTCCGTGAGGGTGGTTGTCTCTTTATTGGTATCGATATGGTTGATGAACGGCATGTCAACTACCCAATAGATCAAGACGAAGGCAACAATAGCCAGCGGGGCACCGATACGTTGCAGGAAACGCTCGAAGCCAGACTTCTGCATCTTGGGAAGTTTCTCGATCTTATAGTTATTCAGATCAAGCGGATCAAACGGTTTGATATTTTTGTTTTCCGATTCGCTCATAACGTTCTTTGCGTTTATCGCGAAGGATGTGCCTTCTACCAGACATCATCCCTCGCGAATGATCAACTACCTGATTACTTCCAGTTCTTATACGGATTCTTCATGAGCATGGAGTTGTAGAAACGCACATCACCGGTAACCTCGTCACCCAACCATTCCGGTTTGTTGAAGACAGCATCTTCACTGGGTAACTCAATCTCTGCAACGGTCAGTCCGTCATTGTCTCCATAGAACTCATCCACCTCGAAGGTATAGTCACCGTTCTTCACCAGATAACGGGTCTTGTCAATAACACCGGGCTCACAGATCTTCAGTAAGTCACGTACCTCGTCAACAGGGATCTCCTTCTCCCACTCATAACGGCTGGCACCCGACTCATTACCGATACCTTTGATCGTGATAAAACCCTTCTCACCTTTCACACGCACCCTGACAGTACGCTCAGGAACACTACTCAGATAACCCTGCGTGATACGGGTACTCTTGAAAACCTCACTTTTGAAATCTCCCTTAACCAGGAATTTTCTTTCTATCTCCTGTGCCATAATCATCAATTTGCTAATGGTTTGTTAATCATACCTATCACTCTCTTGATTGCCTGCAGGTAGTTGATGTTCTCCACACCCTCCAAACCTACATCGGCTATCGTCTTCTTGATATCCTCAATCTCTGTCGACTCTGAGTTGATGGTCTTTACCAAGGCTCCGTTGATATAGACATCACCTGTCTCGCAGATCGTGTCATTCACCATATATCCGAAACGTACCTTCTCAACTTTCACGGCCTGCAGGTCAGGGTGTTTGTCGATCATCTCGAGGAACTCCTCCAGGGTATAGGTATCTTTATCAAGCACAGGCATCCCCTCCACCTTAAATGCCGGGAATACTTCTTTCTCCAATACTTCCTTAGCAATAGGGAACTCACCTTTCATCAACGGGTTCCACTGCTCGAGCCCGTCAACGGTCTGGACATAAGTCTTGATATCCATCTTACCGTTACGTATCTTGGTGTTGTTCACATCATTCGTACGACTGACGATATAAGTTTCTGTACTGTGCCGCTCCCATACTTTCTCAGGAACAGGAACACTCAGACGTGCCATACGCTTGGCAGCATCACAGAAACAACGTCCGAAACTACGGAATTCAAAACGAGGTTTTGATATCTCACCAATCTTCAATTCTTCTTTTGCCATAATCAAATGATATTAGTTGACAAGTAGAGGAGTTGACAAGTCGACAAGTGATTCGTCTTACTCCCCATACATTGCCACGCAATTATTAACTATTAATTATTAACTATTAATTATTAACTATTAATTAAACATCATCTTACTGTACCACCGTATCATCCTCCGTACCCGTTGTGGCATTCTTCGCATTGGGTGTCGGATCCACCAGCATCCACTTACCGGTACCATCAGGAACACGACCCCAGGCTACCTTAACGCTAGCCAGAGACTGGTTACCCCATCCATCGGCTTTCTCTCCACGCTGGAACTTATCGATGACATTTCCGTTCGGATCAACCAACTCTACAAGTACAGACTTCTTGGCTGAGAAACCGCTGGAGAAGCCACGAGGAGTAGTACCCTTAGCTCCGATAACACCAAACACACCATGTGCCGGAATCACCTCACCGTCGATACCTGTCCAGCAAACTGCCTCATCTTTACGGAGCACCACATCCTTCAGCTTGATAGGATTATCACTGGTGTTAAAGAGCTCGATGAATTTACCGTCATCAGTACTTGCGGCACCGAAGAGCTCGTTCAGCCTCAGTTTGTCATATTCCACTGGTGGATCACCAACCACATATTCAAGTTCTTTTGAAGTAGTGGTAAACTTTGCGCTGTTCACCACGGTAACAGTATATTTCACCGTAGTCTTGTCGGGTTGAGGGGGAATCACACCCTTCCAGATATTTCCACTGCCGGTCATCGCCACATCAGCCTTCGTACCGTTCGCTTGATAGGAAAGAGTAGCAGACTCCACGGCCTGCAGTCCGGAAAACTCTGCTGTGATAGTCACAGGATCATCAGATGTCGGAGCTGTCTTGTCTGGTGTTACAGAAACAATGGTAGAAGGACCTTCATAGAGATTGTCTTCTACACATGCGGCAAAGAGCACTGCCGCTGCCATCATAAATAAATATTTTATTGTTTTCATATGCTTATTATTTTTTCGATTACGGGAACAGGAACGATAACGTTAGCCTCTCCCTAACTCTAAACTCTTAACTCTAAACCCTAAACCAAATTAGAAGTCAATCTCAAAACGTACAGCCAACATATTGAAGCTGACACCACCCTTACCTTTCTCATCAACAGCCTTCTTGTAGTCAGCGGTCGGCTTACCGGATGCATCATGACCGATCAACAGCTTACCCTTACCATTGGCATAACGGTCATTGTCACTATGCTGGAAGTTGATGGCAAACTTAAAGAAGTTGTTAATGTAGAAGTTCAAACCGGCAGTGTAGTTCTGTCCGCTACCACCCCATACACCATTGTCGTTCAGGTTAAGATAGTCGTAACGCAGACACAACTCGATATCACCCCATTTCTTTCCGCGGCCAGGCTGTGTGAACTCACCCTCAGCAACATTGAAGTGCTGATTACCACCCAGCAACATATAACCTAACGTGAAATAATGTCCACCAAAGTTGTACTTGGAATCTTTGGCAGTTACATGAGTACCGATCCACTCACTCTGGAACTTAAGACCTTTATAGTAGGCAGCACCCTCGACACCATACAACCAGTTGTGGTTCACATCCTTGATGACATCAGTATCGATATATTTCTTTCTGTTGATGCTGGTAGCATTACGGGTGGAGAAACGTACACCACCGTAGTCACCGGTAGCATCATGGGTCTTCGGTGTACGGTAAGATGCCTTACCACCGATATAGAATCCCATCGTGCGGTCCTTGGTATGAGGCATCCATCCTGCCTTCGTCGTTAGAGAATAACCCTGACTGCGACCGAAGTCCTTGTTGTTATCCTGCACGTTGGTAGCCTCTTCAGAACCGGCCACCTCCTGGAAGAACATACCACCAGACCAACGGAAATACTCTGTCAGGTAAGCTGCCTGAACACCAAGGTGACGGGAAGGTGCCAATGCCTGAGCCACCATCGGACGCTCAATGAGCGACAGATAACGGGAACTGCTGGTACGCTCCATAGAGAAATCCTCTTTGAAGTTACCCATCTTAAACTCCCAGTTCTTCACACCATCATACTCAATGATAGCATCCTTCAACTCAAAGAGTCCGTCGGCCATATCCATATCCACCTCACCATACCAGTCCTTTGTCAACTGTGTCTTGACGGCAAAACGTACACGGCGGAGAGAAACACCATTACCAATCTTGTTGTACTCCGGGTTCAGACCCCAGAAAGTAGCACCGTCCACCTGCACACGGTTGTCAAACCATACCTTGTAAGACTGGTCTTTCGACTCGAGAACCAGGATGTTGTTTCTTGCTTCAGCTTTCAACTCCTGACGATCAACAGCCACACCATATTGGTTGTAGCGTACTTCATCATTTTCCTGCGCCATCGCAACAACGCCGAGTTGCATGACACATAAAGCTAATAAAAGTCTTTTTTTCATAACTTAATAGATTAATAGTAATATGATTATAATGTTTATTTGATTTATAGCAACTGCAGATATTGAACGATGTTCTCACTGCGATCCATTTTCAGTTTCTTCCTCAACCGGTAACGCCCGATCTCCACACTCTTCGTCTCGATATTCATCAGACTGCCTATCTCCTTACTCGAATAACCCAGCCGGAGAAGGATGGCAAGACGCTTCTCCCGTTCGGAGATACCGGGGCAACGCATCATCAGTCGCCCTACGAAATTCTTATGCATCTCATCCACCTGTGTGAAGAAATGATCCATCTCGTCAGTCAAACGGATAGTATCACGCAACTCATTCGCTTGCTGGGTCACCACCTTGCGCATCTCCTCAACATTCTCCATACGGGCACCTTCAATCAGCCGCTTACTCATATCCTCCAGATAGTCACGCTGCTGACGGAGATAGAGCGAGAGGTTGATCAGTTCTTTCTGCTTAAGGTCAATCTCCTTGGAGAGCACATTAAACTGTGAGGTGACCGCCAGCACATCCAGCCGGTTCATCTCTTTGTCAGCCACCTCCTTACGTTGCAGCTCATTACTCAAAGCCAACTTCGTACCCCGGTGTTTCATCCACTGGTTGAAATAGAGATGGGCCAAGACAGAGAGCATCACGATAAAGAGCATCGTGGCAAACTTCAGATACACATCATCCATCATCGAGGCAAGCAACACACTGATCAGAAAGGCTAATAGCGGTGTAAGCAGACTGATGGTCGTCACATTAAGCAGATGAACATAACGCTTGTCCCTATCCTGAAAGACATTGTTACATTCCTTCACCTGATTGGCTGCCAACACCAGGGGAGCCGGCAAAGAGAGACAGATGGTGAGAAGAGTAGAAAGGAGAATGACCGTCGTCAACGAGTAAAGGGTGGCGATATGACGGTTCATCATCGTCTTACTGCCAAAACCCATGCGCACCCGGCTCACCACAGCCACAAAGCACAACACCATCGCCAGCAACAACAGGATCAACTGCCCCACCCTACCGAATGCGATTTGTTCACTGACCTCTGCCAACATAGGATAGAAAAGCAGGAAATAGTTGTATGTCAAGGTAATGCCGCAGACAATAACGCCCGCGAAAGCCACCTGACGGATATGATGGAAACAGGTAAGCAAATGTTTGTCATTGTCTCTCGCCACCTGTTCGATCTTCCTATAATATAAATAGGTGAGCGGAATGCTGCACAAAGGGACAACCAACCAAGAGAGAAGCATCGTGACAAACGGATATGCTCCCCATGCCGGATAGTGGAAATAGACAAAGCCCGCCAATGCTCCCCAAGCGGCCGTCACCACCGAGGTATGCATATTCAGACTGTTCACCACGAGTATTGTCAGGAAGATCCCTGCTATCACATCATACAGATGATCGGCACTGATATCATACGGACGCGTAGGCAGCAACAACATCAGAATGAAGCCCGTCAGGAATGCCAACAACAGAAAGTCACGGAAAGTCTTCATGGAGAGAATCTCCGAGACATGCAGTCCGGCAAAACTGTAGGCTATCTCCTGGCGCCCTACCCAGACACCCAGCAGCAACAGGAATATGATCGACAATACCAATGACATGTCAGTTGTTCTGTTTGATCACCATGATCGACAGCAGATCAGCCACCTTTACGGCCTCCTCCGCCAACTCTTCAACATGCAAGGTGAAATAACGCAGGTGGAACTTCTGACTGAGCTTCAGATTCTCCATCTCATGGAAAACCTGTCTCTTCAGGGTCTGCGCCTGCTTCATCACCTCTTTCTCAAAATAATAGATACGGTGTACCTTCTCAGTAATATGCCGTGGCTCACGGAAAAAATTCTTTGCAGCCTCCACACTACCCTCAACGGCCAACGATGATATCTCAATGAGCTTGAGAAAGTCAACCGTCATCTCAGCAGGGAAGAAAGGCACTTCTATCTCATATTGCCACAGGTTCTTGAACAGCAGATCGGCAATCCTGTCTAAACGTTCCAGCAACTGCATGAGGTCCACACGGTTTTCACTGAGCATGGAGAGGGAATAAAACTCATTCTCTATGTTTCTACGCAATTCAGTAGTGGTATCACGCAGCTGGGTCATCGTCTTCAGATTATCCTGGAATTCTTCAGACGAACCATCTAAGAAGTGCTTCACTCCATTTTTAAATACCAATGAACATTCATCCAAATGTGCCATGTAGGTATCC
>JAEEZP010000261.1 GCA_016291915.1 Prevotella sp.
AAGAACTGATGTATGTGGGTATGCTCGCTTACGAGGATATAGCCGGCGATATCGACACAGAGGGACGTATCATCGACGGTCCTAACGGTCGCATCTCCACCGACCATGGCCAGGACTTTACTAAGCTGAGAGGCAGCCGCACGCACGGCATCAATACGAAACTGAATGTCTCATGGGGTAACTTCTCTATTTCCGCCATGATCAACACTTCATGGGGAGGCGCTAAGTGGCTATATTACAAGCCCAATGGTGTCGGTGGCTTCATTACCAACCAGCTCTCTTTCATCAATGACATGTTCGACCCGGAAGAGAACCCGATGGGCAAATTCCCCTCAATTGCTGTTAACAATGCATGGAACCAGTATTCTGACTTCTGGCTGTTGCCTACCTTCCGCATGTATGTACGCAACCTCTCCTTATCGTATAGCGTACCAAAGGACCTCCTGAGGAGAGTAAACATCCAGGCCCTCTCATTCACGCTGACAGGTAATAACCTCTGGGATTTCTACAACCCGTATCCTGACCACAGCGTCAATAACTACGATGGTCTGCAGCCTGGCTATCCAACGCTGCGCACATGGACAATTTCTGCTAACCTCACGTTCTAATACGAGTGCCGAATAATTGATAATGTATAAAAACAGAATACAAATGAGAAACTTAAAGATAAAACTTTCCGTATGTGTCTTTGCTTCCCTCATGCTCGCCACATCATGCAGTGACACCTTCCTTGAGGAGAAGAAGGACTACAACAACCTTACCACCATTGATGTCTATTCCGACCCCTCACAGGCTAAGGCTGTATATGCATATATCCACAAGCTTGCGCTCGAGACCTACAAGATGCCTTTGCACGGAGCTGACCCTATCATGCGCCATGGGCAGAACACGGGTGGTAACCAGTGGGTATTTACCGAGGAACTGGCTGAGAGCGGTTTCTACGACTCTCGTTACACGGGCGCCAATACCAAACAGACAAAGGCTGGTAATCATATTGCTAATCCTCCTTATTGGAACGACCCTCGTAACAATACCAAGAACTACAACAATCCCGGTCGTAAGACTCTTTATCCGGTAGTGGCACTGATCAACAATTTCATCCAGGAGATAGATGCCTCACGTTATCTCTATAACAACAACACCTTCTGGGACAACCTGAAAGGTCAGGCAATCTTCCTCCGCGCATGGATCTATTTCGATGCTGTCCGTCTGTATGGCGGCTTCCCTTATTATACAACAGAATCAGACTTGCCTGCCGATGATGACCAGTCACCCCGTATGCCCATCCAGGATTGTATCGACAAGGTATGTGCCGACTTCCAGCTCGCTGCCGACCTGCTTCCCGCAAAATGGCAGAATGCTGAGGATTACGGCCGCTTCACCTCTGTTGCTGCCCTCGGCATGATCAGTCGTGCACGTCTTTACATGGCCAGTCCTCTCTTCAACGCAAGTTGGGATAACACAGGCAGCAAACGCTGGCAGCAGGCGCTCGACGCTTCCGTTGCAGCCCTTGAGGCAGCTGATGCCGCAGGCTATGGCACAAGTGTCACCGACATCAACTCCTGGGATAAGGCATTCTATGGTTATAACAACATTTTCAACCCAGAGGCCATCATACCTATCCTGATGAGTAACGACCCGATCTCCTCAGGTGTTTTCAACAGGTGGGAGTCATATATACGTCCCGGTGTTGTAGCCCAGAGTACAGGTGGCGGCAAGGTTGCCCCACAGGAGATACTGATGGCCTTCCCGATGAAAGATGGCAAGCCAGCCACTGTTGCCAACGGCTATGACGACGACAAGTTCTATCGCAACCGTGACCCACGTTTCTACCGCACATTCTGTTTCTCAGGATGCCAGTGGCCAAACCCGGAGAAAACCCGTGTATGGCTTTATGCTTGGAAATTTGCCGATGCAGCCTCTAACAGATATCGTTACAGTGACGGTTCACAGGGTGATGGAGGTTTCGTCAAGAAAGGTCGTGCCATTGTATGGAAGATGTCCGACCCCACTGTAGCAGCAGGTAGTGAGTCAACAGCCAGCACTGACATCATGGAGTACCGTTATGGTGAACTGCTCCTGAATGTCGCTGAGTGCTATGCTGCCAAGGGAGATGCCGGAAACTGTCTCAAATATCTTGGTAAGATACGTCAGCGCGTGGGTATTCCTTCCGCAAACAACTACGGTTTAGGTGCTATCTCCGACCGTTATGCGCTCATCCGCGCCGTCCTCAACGAGCGTCTTGTGGAACTTGCCTATGAGGGCAAACGTTCTTGGGATATGCGTCGCTGGCTCCTCTTCGAGGGTGGTGCAGGCTTCGACCCGCGTATCGGCGGTGGCTTCAACGATGCTACCTATGCTTACGATCCTGATGGGGCATGGGGCACCGGTTGGAAGATCTATGACGGTAAGGACGGACGACCCAACTACACGAAGGCTGACAATGTGCTCACACGTCTCGGCCTTGACCGTTGGTGTGGCAAGAAGCACACTTCGAAGGTGATGGGTTATGATATCGAAAACATTCATGCCATTGAGCCGGGAACCAGTTACGACCATCCGCTCAAGGACAATGCAGTGTTGAATGCCGTGCCGGCCATCACCCGTGAGATGAGTGAAGGCGACCGTAATGCCGCATTTGACAAGCTGGAGGCAGCCTTCAACCAGCTCGGTATCAAGACCTATGATCCTCTGCAGGTTGAGGAGATGGGTATGAAGTATGCTCTTGACTGTGGCACTAAAACTACCGACCAGAATTTCCGCTTTGCATGGCGTGGCTGGTACTACATCTATCCCATCCACTATGATATGTACGACTCCCAGAAAGGTAACAGCTGGCTGGAGCAGACAGCAGGTTGGATGATCAGGAACGGAAACCCGGCAGGTGACAACGTAGAGGAGCAGGATGGCACATATTTCTATTGCTTCCCTGAGTAAGTCATAGGCATATCATCCTGCATGATGGATGATACTTGCCTTCATTACCACATTTTAGCCCCACACCTTCAATAGGCGTGGGGCTAAATAATACACTAACTGCTATATGTCTCATTCATCAACTATACCTGTTCGAAAGCCTGGGCCAAATCATCTATAATATCATCGATATGTTCTGTACCGATACTCAGGCGGATGGTACTCGGGGTAATATGCTGCTCTTTGAGTTCTTCAGGAGTCATCTGTGAATGTGTCGTGGTATAAGGATGGATCACCAGACTCTTCACATCCGCCACATTTGCCAACAGTGAGAAGATCTTCAGCGCATCGATAAAGCGCCATGCTTCCTCCACTCCACCTTTGATCTCGAAGGTAAAGATCGAACCACCACCATTGGGGAAGTATTTGTTATACAGGAGATGATCAGGATGGGAGTAGAGTGAAGGATGGTTCACCAAAGACACCTTGGGATGGTTGTTGAGATACTCCACCACCTTCAGCGCATTCTCCACATGCCGCTCTACACGTAATGACAGTGTTTCCAATCCCTGTAACAGGATCCAGGCATTAAAGGGAGAGAGCGTTGCTCCGGTATCACGAAGGATGACCGCACGGATACGGGTGACGAAGGCGGCAGCACCGGCCACATCTGCAAAGACAGCTCCATGATAGCTGGGGTCGGGCTTTGCCAAGGTTGGGAACTTCTCCGGATCAGCCTTCCAGTCGAACGTTCCTCCATCAACAATGACTCCTCCTAAGGTAGAACCGTGCCCACCGATGAATTTCGTGGCTGAGTGAACGACCACATCCGCTCCATGCTCCAACGGACGGATCAGGTAAGGAGTGCCAAAGGTATTATCCACGATAAGAGGTATCCCATGACGATGGGCCACTGCGGCAACCCCCTCGAGATCCAGCACGTTGGAGTTGGGATTACCGAATGTCTCCGCATATACCACCTTTGTATTCTCCTGGATTGCAGCATCCAAAGCCTCGAGGTCATTAACGTTGACGATCGTATAACTGATTCCCTGTGTCGTCAGCGTATGGGTAATCAGATTGAAAGACCCGCCATAGAGGTTGTCTGCAGCGACGATATGATCACCTGCCTGCAGGATATTCTGCAGGGAATAAGTAACGGCAGCCGCTCCTGAAGCAACCGCAAGTCCTGCAACACCTCCCTCAAGGGCTGCGACACGGTCTTCAAACACCCCTTGGGTAGAGTTTGTCAGACGACCATAGATATTACCGGCATCACGGAGTCCGAAACGATCGGCTGCATGCTGTGAGTTATGGAAGACATACGATGTGGTCTGATAAATAGGTACTGCACGGGAATCAGTAACAGGATCTGCCTGCTCTTGTCCTACATGTAACTGCAGTGTTTCGAAATGTAGTTTCTTTGACATATTCTTTATCTTTTTATTGTTATACTTCTTGAATTTTATTCTAAAAAAGAAAGCAACTAAAGCATCTTTTCACTTTGCAAAGTTAGCAACTGAAAAATAATATTCCAAATATTTTTGATAATTCAGAAAATAACACTAAATTTGCTTCGATAATTAGAATAAAGATGTTATTTTAACTTCTTAATCATTCATTGATCAGAATATTTTACTTTTACTCATTCAATTATGGAACAGGCCCTCGACAGTACTGATATCAAAATACTCCAACAGTTGCAGAAAAACTCACGTTTAACAATCAAGGAACTGGCCGCTTTAGTCCAATTATCCCCCAGTCCCGTATTCGAACGCATGAAACGATTGGAGCGTGAAGGTTTCATCAAAAAATATGTTGCGGTACTCGATGCAGAAAAGATTGAGCATGGTTTTATCGTCTTTTGCCACCTTAGCATGAAGCAGCATTCGTATGAGAATGCACAGCGGATCATGCAGGCTGTGCAGGACATCCCCGAGATTGTGGAATGCTATAACATCTCCGGTGACTACGACTTCATGCTGAAAATCTACACCAAGGATATGAAACAGTATCAGCAGTTTATCCTCAAGATACTGGGCGACATGGACTGCATCGGTTCTCTTCACTCCACCTTTGTATTGGGTGAGGTGAAGAATTCGTATCAATTGCCATTGTGAATGGTCTGTTTCATTGTATTTTTTCAAAAGTATCTTTTCTTTTACATTTCGGCCATCTGTATAAAAACGGATAAAAATATTTGCTCTTTAAAATTATAATAACTATATTTGCATTCATAAACATGTAAATAGTTTATTATTCATTAAATTTATAAGATTATGAAGAAGTATTTGTTAACAGCCATCATCATGATGGTATCCATGACAACATTCGCACAGCGCGAGGTAGGTACATTATCTGTTCAGCCACGTGTTGGTATCAGTGCAGCTGACTTTAATGGTGCATCTGACACAGAAGTTCGTGTAGGATTCATTGCAGGTGCAGAACTTGAATATCAGGTAAAAAGCTGGCTGGGATTGTCAGCAGGAATGTTCTACTCACAGCAAGGTGCTAAAGCAGAACTGGGATCAAGCGACCTTACTTGGAAGATTGACTATGTTAATGTACCTGTTGTTGCTAATTTCTATGTGTGGAAGGGTTTGGCTCTGAAGGCCGGTTTACAGCCTGGTTTCAAGATGAATGCAAAGTTCGAGGGTTCAGCAGGTGACTATCAGGTTGGCACAGACATGGATGATGTGAAAAGCATCGATCTTTCCATTCCTGTAGGTATTTCCTATGATTTCGGTGGATTGGTATTAGACGCTCGTTATAATTTTGGTGTCTCTAAGATCTTTGATTATGACGATGATCTGAAGAACCTTGCTTTCCAGCTTACCATCGGTTATAAGTTCTCATTGTAAGATTCTGAATACAACCAAGCATATCAAGGGGGCTGCCAACGGCATCCCCCTTTTTTATCATTTATTAAGATGGTATGTCAAAAAATATTTGTACTTTTGTGCAGGAAGAGTTCAAATATGTGAAATATTAGTTATATGAAAAAGATTATTACTTTCGTCTTCGCTCTCATGACAATGGGAGGATGCGCAATGGCACAAGAAACCATTCAGTTGCCACAACCCGACATGCAATTGTTGAAGATGTCAACGGGTGAGGCTATGCAACTGCGCCGCTCAGATCGTAGTTATCAGAACCAGGCCATCACTGATCAACAACTCTCTACCATCTTATGGGCATCTGTCGGTATCAACGATCCCAAAGGCGGTCGATTAGTTACCCCTACTGCTGTAAACATGCAGGATATCAAGGTGTATGTTTGTAATGAAAAAGGAGTATGGCTTTACAATGCCAAGGCCAACAACCTGACACAGGTGAGTGCAGAAGATCTCCGTCCGAGTTTGTGTGCCCGTCAGATGTTCGTTATGGATGCACCTGTCACCTTGTTATTAGTCAGTGAGCAGTCCGGCCGTCAGCGTGCCAGTGAGCGTTACGGTGCCATGGATGCCGGTTATGTATCACAGGATATCTATCTGGCTTGTGCAGCCATGGGACTGAAGACCGTTGCCCGTGCTATGATGGATCAGGAAGCTGTCAAGAAAGCGCTCAACCTGAAAGAGGGTGACTATCCCATGCTGAACCATCCCATCGGATATGGGAAATAGTGCATAGTGCATAGTTATGATTACCTCTGTTGCTGAACGACGATTTGAATTGTAAATCGGTTTTTGTAAATGATTCACAGACTACATACAGACATACTACCACCAAAGTTGTTCACCTACCCTTTCTGTTATGAGCCTCATCCCTTGTGTCTGCAGGCAAAAGAGAAGGTAGTGGAATATATAGAAGATCATCAGGAGATACACCAAGATGCACAGACAGGAAAGATGTTTGGCATCTTGGTGGTTTCCCCGAAAGACACACCCACCACCCCCGACAATCTTTTCTTCCTTGCAGCTTATTCCGGACTGTTAGCAGGCAGAAACGACTGGGAGTGGTTTGTGCCTCCTGTCTTTGATGCCCAACAGACAGATGGTTATTTCAAGACTCACGAACGGGAGATCACCGTTATCAACAAAAAGATTGAAGATATTGAGCATGCTGCCGATTACCGCTCGTGTCGGAAAGATTTTCAAAATAGTGAGCAACAGATGCGTCAGTTGATCGATGACTATAAGAAAAAGATGACTGTCGCTAAGATGAACCGTGACATACTACGGATATCCCGTAACCTTTCTCCCGAAGAGCATGCCGAGCTCATTCGCGAAAGTCAGTTTATGAAGGCTGAGCTCCATCGACTGAAGAAAAAGCAGGAGGAACTGATCAAAGACAAAAGGGAAAAATACGAGCGATATACCCTTCAGATAGAAGCGTTAAAAGCACAGCGCAAACAACTATCCGACCAGTTACAACAGTGGTTGTTCGCCCAATATCATCTCCTGAATGCCAAAGGAGAGGAAAAAGACCTGATAGAGATTTTCGATGAGTATAAAGGAGAGTTGCCTCCGGGCGGGGCAGGTGACTGTTGTGCACCGAAGTTACTGCAATACGCTTATCAGCATCAGCTAAAACCACTTTGTATGATGGAGTTCTGGTATGGGAAATCGCCGAAGGCAGAAGTGAGGCACCATCTGCATCACTATCCATCCTGTCGCGGGAAATGCCTGCCAATCCTTACCTTTATGATGCAAGGACTGAAAGTAGAGCCCAACCCCATGGAGAACAAGTCCGTTGGCGAGATCAAAATCATTTATGAGGACGAATCACTGCTTGTCGTCAACAAACCTGCCGGCATGCTCAGTGTGCCTGGGAAGATTCAGGGACCCTCCGTGGAAACCATCATAAGGGAATACCTCCATGACGACACGAACCCACTCATCGTTCACCGACTGGATATGGAGACCTCCGGACTGATGTTGCTTGCCAAGACGAAATGGATACATCAAGAACTACAGAGACAGTTTGAGCAGCATCAGATTAAGAAAACCTATATCGCCATCCTCGACGGCAAACCTGCTGGGAGAAAGCATATCGTATTGCCTATCCGACCGAATATCGACGACCGACCACGGCAGATGATCGACTATGAGAATGGGAAGGAAGCCATAACAGATGTAGAGATTATTGAAGAGAAAGAGGGAAAGACACGCGTGGCTCTCCATCCCCAAACCGGCCGTACGCATCAGTTGCGGGTACATTGCGCTCACAAAGAAGGACTTGACTGTCCGATCTCAGGAGATACCTTATATGGCAAGTCTGCTGATCGTCTGTATCTCCATGCATGGAAGATCACCTTCACACATCCTAAGACACAGGAAACGATGACCTTTGTCTCGGAGCCTGACTTCTAGTAAGGAATATGGTTTTTGAAAAGACTACAGGAAGAACATCAGCATCACCTGAATAAGGATGACACGAAGGAACATACCAAGGGGATAGACGGTGGCATAACTCACACTAGGCGTATCACTCGAGATCGTATCGTTGGCATATGTCAGAGCCATGGGGTTAGCCATCGATCCACAGAGGATTCCGCAGATTGTTCCATAGTCGTACTTCTTCAACTTCAGAAGCAGGAAACCAATCAACAAGACAGGAACGATGGTCAGCAGGAAACCAACCCCGATCCATACCAAGCCCTCAGGACGCATCACTGTCTCAAAGAAATGCACACCACTGTCAAGTCCCAGACAAGCCAGATACAGCGACAATCCAAGTTTACGTAACATTAGTGAAGCACTGCGCGTTGTATAAGTGATCAGATGGAAACGCGGTCCGAAAGCACCCACCAATATTCCGACAATAATCGGTCCGCCTGCAATACCCAACCGCACAGGAATACTCATCCCCGGCAGATGAATAGGGACAGCTCCTAAGACCAGTCCGAAGATGATGCCGATAAAGATTGCTGACAGATTAGGCTCGTTAAGACTCTCTACCCTATTACCGAACAATGCCTCCACATCAGCCACAGCCTTCGGTTCTCCGACGATATGCAGACGGTCGCCATACTGCAGACGAAGGTTGGGAAGCGCCAGTAAGGTAAGGTCACCACGTGACACCCTGCTGACATTCACACGATGGGTGTGCCTCAGTTGCAGATCACCTAATGTCTTACCATTCAGCATCGGACGGGTGAGTACCACGATCCTGCTCTCTACCTTTGTATCAAGTGAGTTCCAATCGACTTCCTCCTTATTCCAGTCTTCTTCCAACCGCTTTCCGAAAAGTACCTCTAATACTGAAGCCTCATCCTGAGTAGCAACCACCATCAAACGGTCATTCATTTTCAACTGTGTAGCCGACTTAGGTACGATAACCTCCCCGTTTCTCCACACACGTGAGATGATGAATTTCAGTTGCGTCATGATTGCCAACTGAGCCAATGTCTTACCATGGATAGCGGGATTGACGACCTCAAAACGGGCGATATATGTTTCTTTTTCGGTATTCTGATGCTTGACGATAAGATCCTCCGCACGTACAAACAGTTTCCGTAATACAAGAATAGCCAATATTACACCCACCACGCCCAAAGGATAAGTGAGCGCACAACCTAATGCTGTGCCACTGGCAGAGATACCCAACTGCGAAAGTGTCTGTTGGGCTGCTCCCAAGGCAGGGGTATTCGTAGTAGCGCCACACAACAGTCCGGCCATATCCGGAAGACTGATACCCGTCAAAGGACATAATACGAGTGCTAAGACAGACCCTAAAAGGATGATCGCCACACTCCACATGTTCAACGATAAACCCTCATGAGCCAAAGAACCGAAGAATCCCGGTCCTACACTCAATCCTAAGACATAGACAAAAAGGATCAGTCCGAAGTTCTGAGCATAGTCCATCATCTCTGCATCCCCACGGACACCCAGATGTCCGGCAAGAATACCGATGAAAAAGACAAAGGCAATACCTAAGGAGACACCTAATATCTTCACCTTTCCAAGGGCAAGACCCACAGCACATATCAACGATAGTATCACTACCGTCTGTACTGCAGAAGGACTAAAAAACAAATTGCTGATCCACTCCATCTATACCCTTGTTAAAAAGTTGAATAGTCGTCACTCCGACTCCTTAACGTTACAACATATTCAGATAATTCTCCACCGGTATGCCACGGTTTTTGTCCACATTGTCTTTATTGGCATCGATCAACCGGTAGAGCGCATCTATAGCAGCAGAGGTACTCTCATCCAACGATTTTCCATTCAGGAAATGACCGATAAGGATGGCAGAGAACAAATCACCCGTTCCCGGGAAGTGAACGGGAATCTCAGTATATGGCAAAAGGAAATACTCCTCCGTAACATGGTTATATCCCACCACGGATGTCTGTCCGTCAACGAGTACACTGGTGATCAATGCCGACAGGGTTCCCATCGCCCGCAATTTCTCTATCAGCTCTTTCGCCTCCTGGAAAGTGATGCCCTCTTTCTTATAAGGGGAATCCGTCAGATAGGCAGCCTCTGTATAATTGGGGAATATCAGATGAGCCACCGATATCATCTCACGCATGCACTCCACACGGTCTTCCGTAACACCATTATATAGTTTTCCCTCATCACCCATGATCGGATCGACGAAGATCTGCGTACCACAGGCAGCCTGTTCACGGCAATAGTCGGCAACCATCCTTGCCTGACGGGCAGAACAGATAAAACCGGTGGCTATCGCATCGAAACGGAAACCTAACTCTTTCCATACAGGGAAGACACCCTGGATATAGTCTGTGGTCTCCAAGATATTAAACTTCCCATAGTCTAACGTATTACTCACCAGAGCTGTCGGCATGTTGTACACAGGATAACCCATATACGACAAGACGGGGAGCATGGCTGCCGTAGCCACCTTCCCATATCCGGCCAAGTCATTGATTAACAATATCTGCTTTTTTACCATATCGGTTGCAAAGGTACAACATAAAATTAATAATTGATAATTAATAATTAATAATTAAGAGTTTTTACTATGAAATTTGGTGCTATAGTAAAATAACATTACCTTTGCAGTCAAATAAAATTGTAACTACTTATAAAATGAAAGATATCTGTTGTATCGGTCACATCACATTAGACAAGATCATTACGCCAAAGAAAACAACATATATGAACGGCGGCACGTCGTTCTATTTCGCTTATGCCATCAACCAACTTCCACAGAAAGTTTCTTTCCAGTTGGTTACCTCCACATCCGAGGAAGATGCATGCGCTGTCAAGAGGATGCAGAAAAGAGGCATCGATGCCATCAACCATATCAGCAGTCATACCGTCATCTTCGAAAACAAATACGGTGAGGATATGAACAACCGCACACAACGTGTGCTCGACAAGGCAGAGCCTTTCACCATAGAGAAGGTGAAAGACGTGGATGCAAAGGTGTATCACTTAGGAACCCTGTTGAGTGACGATTTCCCCAACGAGGTGGTGGAATATCTTGCCGGAAAAGGAAAGATCTCCATCGATGTGCAAGGCTATCTCCGTGAGGTTCGCAACAAGGTGGTTTACCCTATCGACTGGAAGGATAAGTTGAGAATCCTCCAATGTACTGATATCCTGAAAGTAAATGAGCACGAGATGGAAGTCGTCTCCGGACTGAAGGATCCTCGCGAGGCAGCCAAACGTCTGGCATCATGGGGTGTCCACGAGGTGATCATCACACTTGGGAGTTATGGATCGCTGATCTTCGCCGGGGATAAGTTCTACGAGATTCCTGCCTATACACCGAAACAGGTGGTAGATGCCACTGGCTGTGGGGACACTTATTCCGCAGGTTACCTATACACCCGTGCCTTAGGTGCTGACTATGAAGAGGCAGGGCG
>JAEEZP010000262.1 GCA_016291915.1 Prevotella sp.
CCGTCGAACTCGCCACGGAATACGCGTGAATTGGGCAGGTAGTCAGAATAACGTCCCAGCATGGGGAAGTTCTCTATTACACTCATGTCTATATCGTTTTCAAGGCGTGCCTTGGCATTCTCATCGGTAGAAGTGACATAATTAGCGAAATAACGCAACTGGTATGCATTCGTCAAGTGGAAGTAACCGTCCTCGGCAGGAGCACACTTACCGCCATCAGCACCGCAGACTGTACAAATACCGTCCTCGTCGTACTGATGCTCAGGGAGAACGACATCCTGCTTTTCATTCGTATAAGCCACATCACCTACACTGTTACCACCGCAGTCCACTTCTCCCTTCAGATAGACTACACCATGTGTCTGATCCAATACGGGATAGGCATCCTCTCCGATGGTCTGGTACCATGAGATCTGACTCTGGTCACCATTCAGGCGGAATGCCAATTCACCGGTTGCCATGATGGCCTCGGCCTCTTCGCCATAGAAACAGTTCTCTTCTACACTGGCTGCATTGGTTAGTTCGGGATAGGAAGTCCAGCAGTTGCGTACAGCAGTTGAGGCACATTCTCCGGCAATACCTGCATGCTGGTGATGTTCTGTTTCTATCATCAGATCACCGGTTACAAAGCAGTTAATCACGTTTGCTCTGTGAATCTCACCGCCTAATACGCCGGCACGGAAACCACCGGTGTTTACTATCTTAGCATTTACAATACCTACGTTCTTGATTGTTGCATCCAAGGCACGTCCGAAGAAACCAGCCTCACGTCCGTCGTAAACATCCACACTGAGGTTACGGATAACGTGACCCTGACCGTCGAACTCACCGACAAATTCATTCTCGTTTACGCCCTGGATATAGGTTCCGATAGGTACGAAGTTAGAGAGTGAAGACATATCGATGTCGTTTGTAAGAATGGCCTTCACGCGGGCCTTCTTTGCCACATTATTTATATAATAAGAGAACCATACCAAGTTCGATGCTGAGGAGAGTTGGAACACTCCGTCTATTTGCTCAGGCTCCTCGCCATAGGTAAGCAGGTAGAAGGGATCATGTTTTACCTTGTCTATCCACTGCTGAACCTCTTCGTTCGTAGCACTGCCGCTCTCGTATATGTCAACCATTTGATCTACCATATCCTGCATATAAGCTACCTGTTCACGTGTACAGTTCTGCTCATAATATGCATCGGAAATATCACTGAAAACTTCGGTCAACTCCAGATATTTGCTCTTACTCTCATAGATAGCCTTGAACACGTCACCTATAGCTTTAATCAGGTCGCACTTCTCCTGTACAGTGGTAGCAGCTTCTGCCTGTGCTACCAGTCCCTTAAGCTGTTCGTTCAATTTGGCCTGGTAATTTGGAGCCTCGGCATAAGCATCGAAAGAAGGCTCGTAGTCATCTGTCACATGCTTGGCATTTTCCAGCACGGCACTGAGCACTTCGTCCACACCGCTTTCGGCATTTTCCATAGAACCAAGGTAGATGAGTTTGGCATTGGCATAGTAGGAAGCACAACCAATTCCATTTACGCCCAAGTTGGAAATACCCACTGTTAGGGTTCCGTCTGTCACGTTGGCAAGGATACGATTATCATAATACCCTTCCTGGAATGCGTAGGCCACACCCTGAATAGAACTGGGGGCGTAACCCATTAGTTCGCCATAGATATCAATTCTCTCAGCAAAGTCTGAGGGATATTGCTCCTTTACCTCTTCTGACTGCAGATTAGAGAGCTGTGTCTTCACGTAGTTCCTGTAGTCATTGGCATAGATAAAGCCCATATAGTTATAGGTTGCTTCACTGCTGGCAGTACCTCCGGAGAACTCTGTATAACAGTTGATACGTACCTCATAGAGACCATTCTTCAGGCCTGTTACTGTCTGACTCAGGTCCATAGTAGCTGAGTTGGCGATATTATTAACTGTTCCCTGAAGATTGTTCCACCAACCGGTCTGACTACCCATATTGTAGGTCCATCCGTTAGTCTGGTTAGAGAAATCAGCGTTAACAAGCAAGGTGGAAATATCATCTCCTTCACCATAGCCTCTGGCGATAGCAAGTTCGTGCATTGCCTGCAGATTGGCTGTCTCGTCAGAAAGTTCGTCGGCCAGCAGAGTCATGTTATTCATGATATAGACATAACTTCCGTTGGGGAACTGTTCATTAGGCTCTACGTCCTCTTCCAGGTATTCCACCAGCAGGTCGACATCATCACCCTGCAAGCCCTGATTCTGATCCAGGAAGTCCCTCACAGCCTGAGCCTTTGCAGCGTAGGCAGCGTAGGCTTTTTCTGATTCAGTGATGGCTATGCGTAAGCCAGACATACCATTGAATGCCTCGAGGAAATCATCCAGCAAGGAGCCTCTCAGGGCATTCAGTTTCTTTATATAATTGTTAACGAGTGTCTTTGTTGCAGCACGCTCCTGATACTTAGCAACCTCGCCGTCGATAATGCTGTTCACCATTGTGCGGAATTCATCGGCTGTAACAGCACTGGCATACTCACCCTCACCCGTAGAATAAACAACTCCGTGTGTATTGTCCAGAACGGGGTAATCGTCCTCACCCAGCGTCTGATACCATAAAGGATTCTGGAAGTCCTCGTGGTTCATCTTATAGCAAAGTTCACCACTTGAAGCCATTTGGCGAGTCTCCTCGCCGAACCAGCAATTGTTCTGTGCCCGTGGTGCTGTACCTGTCGACAATACATCATAGGTTGTATAGCAGTTATTAAGGGTAGCCTCGGCAGCCTCACCCGAAATGCCTCCCTTCTGTGGATGGTCAGTACTGATACTAATATCACCAGCAGAAAACACATTGTCCACTGTACAGCCATGAATCTCACCAGCAATCACTCCTGCACGTATATTAGACATGTTGGTGATGCTGGCATTCACAACCCCAAAGTTATGGATGTAACCACCGCCATTGACACGACCGAACAAACCAGACTCGCTATCGTCATACGTAGTCACAGTCAGGTTACTGATGATGTGGTTCTGTCCGTCGAACTGGCCTTGGAAGCCTATCTGGATTCCGTTATCATTATAAGTACCGATTGGCGGGAAGTTAGTAATCATGCTCATATCCAGATCGTTCATCAGGCGAATCTTTGCCTTGTTGTTTCCCTTATTCACCACCTCGCGGCTTACATAACGCAGTTCCTCGGGCAGGGTGATATTGTACCATCCATCTTCATCCGGTGAAATAATACCGTTAGAAATTCCGCAGTTTATGCAATAGCCGTCCTCATCGTAATTATGAGGTGGCAAC
>JAEEZP010000263.1 GCA_016291915.1 Prevotella sp.
CCCTTGCGTGGTAAGATCCTTAATGTAGAGAAGGTTCAGTGGCATCGCGTGTTCGAGGCTGAGTCAGTGATGAACATCATCCAGAGTATCGGTGTACGTTTCGGTGTTGACGGTGAGGGTGACAAAGAAGCTAACATTGAGAAGCTACGTTACGACAAGATCATCATCATGACCGATGCCGATGTCGATGGTTCACACATCGACACCCTGATCATGACACTCTTCTACCGCTTCATGCCGAAGGTGATCCAGGAAGGTCATCTGTACATTGCCACGCCACCGCTCTATAAGTGTACCTACAAGAAGGTGAGCGAGTACTGCTATACCGAGCAGCAGCGTCAGGCATTTATCGACAAATATGTAAACGGTAATGACGAAGACAAAGCGCTGCACACACAGCGTTACAAAGGTTTGGGTGAGATGAATGCCGACCAGTTGTGGGAAACCACCATGGATCCCAAGACACGACTCCTCAAGCAGGTAACCATCGAGAATGCTGCCCAGGCCGACGAGATCTTCTCCATGCTGATGGGTGATGATGTAGAGCCGCGCAGGGAGTTTATTGAGAAGAACGCTACTTACGCAAATATTGATGCATAACGGATGAAGGCGGGCCATTGTGGCTCGCCTTTCCTTTCTTTACGCCTATGAAAAGATTGATCCTTACCTTGTTTTCCTGCTGTGTCCTGAGCACCTTCGCACAGACACCACTACGACTGTGGTATCTACAGCCAGCTACTTTCTTCGAGGAGTCGTTACCCATCGGTAACGGAAAACTGGGAGCCTTGATCTACGGAGCACCGGATGATGATACCATCTACCTGAATGATATCACCCTATGGACCGGACAACCGGTTAACCGTCAGGAAGGTGGGGATGCCTATCAGTGGATTCCTGAGATCAGGAAGGCACTGTTTCATGAGGATTATAGGAAGGCCGACTCCCTGCAGCTGCATGTGCAGGGTCATAACTCGGAATATTATCAGCCGTTGGCCACCATGCATATCATCGACTACGCCAAGGGTAAGGCAGGGGATTACTATCGCTCACTGAGTCTCGACAGTGCATTGGTAAAAGTACAGTACAAGCGAGAGAATACCCTTTTCCAACGAGAGTATTTCGCGTCTCATCCCGACAAGATGATAGCCATCCGGCTTTCAGCCAGTCAACCGCAATCCATCAACTGCGAGTTGGCCGTGACCGCACAGATACCCCATCGTATCAAAGCCGCCAATAATCAGATCACACTGATGGGACATGCGCTGGGAGATGCCCGTAACACCATCCATTTCTGCTCCAACTTCATTGTCAAGAATCAAGGAGGGAAGATAGAGGTGACCGACACCACCCTGCAACTCATCAATGTGGATGAGGCAGTGATATACATTGTCAATGAGACGAGCTTCAACGGTTTCGACAAACATCCTGTTACCGAAGGAGCACCTTATATAGAAAAGGTGACCGATGATGCCTGGCATCTCGTCAACTACAGTTATCAGGAACTGTTGCAACGCCATGTACAAGATTATCAGACGATCTTCAACCGTTTCCGTCTGAACCTCTCTGACAACAATCCCGACTTAAAAAAGAAACCCACCGACAAGCAACTCTTCGATTATACAGAAAAGAAAGAACCGAATACCTATCTGGAAACGCTCTATGTGCAATACGGCAGATATCTGCTGATATCGTCCAGTCGTACCCCTGGTGTTCCCGCTAACCTGCAAGGGTTGTGGACTCCTCATCTGAAATCCCCGTGGCGTGGTAACTATACCGTGAATATCAACCTGGAAGAAAACTACTGGCCGGCAGAGGTTGCCAACATGCCCGAGATAGTTCTTCCACTGAATGATTTCGTGAAGGCACTCTCAGAAACAGGGCATCACACCGCCAAACATTATTATGGTATCGACAAAGGATGGTGCTCAAGTCATAACAGTGATATCTGGGCTATGTCAAATCCTGTGGGTGAGAAAAACGAGAAACCCGAATGGGCAAACTGGAATTTCGGTGGTGCCTGGTTGGTGCAAACGTTATGGGAACACTATCTCTTTAACCCCGACATCAATTATCTCCGTGATACCGTCTATCCCTTGATGAAAGGAGCCAGTGAGTTTATGCTGGAATGGATCATACGCAATCCGAAGAACAATAACGAGTGGATCACCGCTCCCAGCACATCTCCCGAGAACGAATATGTCACCGACAAAGGATATCATGGCATGACATGCTATGGCGGGACAGCCGACTTAGCCATTCTCCGCGAACTGTTTGCTAACACCATCCAGGCCGCACGTATTCTCAAGGTTGACCAAACACTCACCAAAACCCTTGAAGACCGCCTGCTGCATCTCCACCCCTATACCGTCGGGCATATGGGTGACATCAACGAATGGTATTACGACTGGGATGATTATGATTTCCACCATCGTCATCAGTCACACCTTATCGGACTATACCCTGGTTCACATATCACAGTCCAGGAGACACCCGACTTAGCCGCAGCTGCCAAACGTTCGCTGGAGATAAAAGGGGATAAGACTACCGGATGGAGCACCGGATGGCGTATCAACCTATGGGCTCGTTTACATGATCATAACAATACTTACCATATTTTCCAGAAATTACTGACGTATGTCTCCCCTGACAAATATCAGGGTCCAGACAAAAAGAAGTCTGGTGGAACCTATCCGAACCTCTTCGATGCGCATCCTCCTTTCCAGATTGACGGAAACTTCGGAGGGACAGCAGGCATCTGTGAGGCGCTGCTACAGAGCAGGGTCACATGGGGTGAGAAGAAGGGTTCTACAGCTATCCTCGAACTACTCCCCGCTCTGCCGTCTGCCTGGTCGGACGGCAGTGTAGAGGGTTTATGTGCCCGTGGCGGCTACGTGGTGGATATCACCTGGCAGAACGGTCGTGTCCGTGAAGCTGTATTAACCAGCAAGCACGGTGGACAAGTCACTGTATATTACAATGGGAAAGTCAAAACCCTACAGATGAAAGCGGGAAAACGTAAAAAGCTTCATTAACCCCATCTGTGGATCCATCAAATGTCTAACCAATAAATAGTCTATATATGTCTCAGATTCACTTTGAAGAAATATCCATTGCCAACACAAAGAAGATGTTAAGGAATGCAAGTTATATCGATGACGATCTCGTACTCATCGATGACCTGGCATCCCTTCCGTGGCCCAATGAGCCTCGTCGTCTTAACTGTATCCTTTTGGCTTTCTGTTCGGCAGGAAAGGTTCAGTATAGTGTCAATACAGAGGAATATATGGTAAGAGCCAATGATGCCATCATCATCAGCGAAGGTACCATCGCCGACAGTTATATGGTAAGCCATGACCTGAAAGGAGTGGGGCTTATGATGTCATCCAACTTCTTCAAAGATACAGTACATAGTGTACACGACCTGTCACAACTGTTTCTTTACGCACGTTCACACCCTGTCTTTAAGCTTTCCCCCACTGAAGCAGAAACACTTGTCAACTACTATAACACCATCAAGTTGAAGGTTGATGAGACTGAGCATCATTTCCGGAGTGCTGTAGTAAAATCCATCATCATGGCGATGATCTACGATATCAGCAATGTCCTCTACCGTCTGCAACAGGTCAG
>JAEEZP010000264.1 GCA_016291915.1 Prevotella sp.
GAATGATGTGTTGAATGCCTATAAGTATTTCGGAGCCGACTATAATAATCTTCTCTCAGCATGCATACTGAAACTTATCAACGATGGTGCCATCAGTATTGAGCAGAGTATGAATGATAAGGGTAAGAAAAAACAGAATTTCGTCATCCATGAACTGACAGATGCTGATGCACGTCCGCAGCTGTTGCGCATGGTGCACAAAATATTCCGTGATGCGGCTGGCTCCGATACCGTTCTTGAACCTAAAGAGCTGAGGACATGGATGAGGAGTAGTTACAATCAGAGCTATACTGACTCTTTCATTCAGACACTACATTCGAAGACAAGTATCTATCAGTATCGTAATGAAATTGATGAAGTGCGGAAGGTTTTCGGACTGAAGAAGTTCTTGAAGGAGTTCTCACTCCTTGATGAACGTGGCGTCAATGAGTTGTCGCTGTGGAAGGATTATATGATCTATGCCACCTTGTTTGGTATTGCCGATCAGGTGATCCGTGATATGAAGAAGATCAATCCTGAGTATTTCAATATGGATCAGGTAGCGCGACAGATGGCTGATGAGACTACATTGCCGTTGATCTATTCTACGATGCACAACAGCACATCACGGGCAGCAATGAGTAAGGCTGAGCGCGAAGCCCGTGCAAGAGGTGGCGGTGGACATGCCTCGTGGGGCGGTGGCGGAGGATTCTCCGGCGGCGGCTTCGGCGGAGGTGTCAGATAATGGAATCAGCGAGATAAACAAAACGTATTTGTTTGCCTCGCTGATACTTTTATTAATAGGTTATATTATCTTAAGGTTTCTGTCGTGAGACGATACGGATCAGTTCGTAGCTGACGTTGGTGGCATCCTGCGGAGGATTGGCAATGGTGGTTTTCTTCACCAACAGTTCGTACTCATATCCCTTTTCATAAGAGAAGCCTGTGATGGTAAAAAAAGGAACACATTTCCAATAAGTGGCACCTTTCTCCTTTATTTGCATTCCTTCAATAAGATGCAACCTTTCTGTATCGAACAAGTCGTAATAGATTCCTGTTTCCGCAGATACATAGAGCATAACCTCCTCCACTTTGTCCTCGTCATCATTGCTGGTGATACATGAGTAAAGGGAGAATAATGCAAGTGTGGCAATGGTGATACTCCAGATCTTTATCTTCTTCATTTATTTTGTCCGTTACTATTAAGATTGTTCTTTTCCTATGTAACACGGAAATCCGGAAATCTTGCATCGTCAGGCAATCTTTTTTATAAAAAAGTTGTAATCTATATAATCATTAGCTTATTTTGACAGGATACCTGTTTCTTTATCGCTGTGATTCATCGTTCGTTGAATATCGCGATACTTCCGACCTCTATCCAGTCGATAGGACAGTTTGAGGGTAAGCATATTGCCGTAGTCTCGCGCATGCTGTGAGATTACTTTTTGCAGGTATCGGCTTACGATTTCAGTCTTGCTTGTCAGTGGATGCTGACTGAAAAGATGCTGTACAAAGAAGGAAATGGTAAAGGCATCATTCATTCGGTAGTTACAGGTGAAATACCAGGCAGGAGCCTGATGACCACGATGCTCACCCTCCATGAAGTTCCAGCCGTTATCAGCGTAGGCCCCGAGTGCCCAACGACCCAGATAAGCTTGCAGCGAACAGCCTCCATTGAAAGAGGTATAGGTGTGAGTGTAGTCCTCACCGTAATTAAAGAAACGATAGATACCGCCATAGACCGTAGCTGTCAGTTTCTCAGGGATAATATCCCATTGATTGTTGGTGTCTATATAGAAGAAATTACACTTGTTGTCAGCGTTCGTCTGTGTCTGATAGAAATGATCTCCTTCACGGATGTATTTCTCCATATTGCAGTGGGCATTGAGACGGTAATAGCCTTGTAGCTCTGTTGTAAAGCGGGGTGTGGAATAAGAGAGTTTCAGTTGATGCGATGTAACTCGATTAGGATGAATCTCCGGATTACCGAGGATGGTCTCCATCACATTCTTTTTGATGCTGACATTGCTGACAAGTGCTATTTGAGAGACATGCTGATAGATCTCAAAACTATAGTTCATTTTCCAACGGCTCGCCAGCGGATAGCTGATGGTGAACTTGGGACGAAAGAGCCAGAAGGTATGTCGGGTATCTGCCTGACGGTAATACCAATGACTTGCACCAAGACCTCCCATATAACTCAGTTTTCCGTAATGTCCTTTTAACTGTGAGAAAAGATAGAGGTCGGATGTGTGAATATCATTGGTAGCATTGACATCTCCTTGATACACATTATGACTGTAACGCTGTGAAAACTGTATGCCACAGGAAAGGGTAAAAGGTTTCAGATGGTTCTCATAGATGCCTTCACTCCAAAGGTTGTATGTCTGTCCGTTGATGTCATAACGGTGGGCAGAACCTTCGTTGTTTTCGGTCTCTCCTGTCGTTTTGATATAGGTTCCTACCATGTTTGCCGTCAGCGACTGATGACGGTGAAAGTCCTGATGGTAATAGAGGTCGAGCGAGGGAGAACTGCTACGTGAGGAGGAATAATCTTTGTATGGTGTATCGTTGATGATCATTTCAGTGTTTCCTTTTTCTGGGCGTATATCGCTGTTTGCTAATAGTTTAGCCTGGAATACATAGTTACTGTCGTTCAGACTATAGGTTATTTGCGCATTATGGCTGAGATTCTTGCTTTGCTTACTCAGGCTTTTCCGAAGTATCGGGACGATGTTCCCGGCTTCCAACTCGTAGTATGCTTGTTCCTCGTATTCATCCCCCTTGAAGTTATGATAGTCAAGGTTATAGTTCAGTGCAACCTCACTATGCCCGTGATTAAACTTGCCAAATAATGATTCTTGGCCATTCACTGTAGTCAGTGTGTTTGTCAGTTGAGAACCGATGACATAACCACTGATGGGTTTTCTTACCTTTATATTAATAATGTATGCGATATCCTTACCATATCGTAATCCGGGATTGTCGATAAACTCAATATGGTCAACACCCTTCATGTCGAGTGTCTGCAAATCCTCCCTCGAGGCTTCGATGTCGTTGATACGCACCTGTACGGTTCCTAAATTTGTCAGTGCTGTTATGCTGTTCATTGCCTCGTCCACTCGGATATGTGGCAGGGTGAGCTTAGCTAACAGAGAGTATCCATTGGTAGAATTCTCCAACTGTTGTTTAGTGGGGTAGATCCACTGTCCATCTACTTTCTGAATAACACGGGCACCTTTGACGATCACTTCATCAAGGTTGACACTGTTATCTTCTACCTTGTCATCGACAACGTTGGTTTCTTCCTTCTTTGTATTCTGAGCAGCTGTTGTCAATGCACAGACAGTCAACAAGCATAAAAAGAATCTCTTCATATCTTTACCGTTTTTAATCGCAAAGATATGAAGAGCATTCATTATACAATAATAATAAGACTGACATTTGTCTGACATTTCAATGTCAGTGTCTTGTCGGTTATCTATCTACTTAGTAATCAGGCGATATGCCTTGCTCCTATCTGACTCGATTTTTAGATTGGAATAATGTTCTATGACGGGTTTTAGTCTTCGAATCATGGTGTATAGAGTTTCACTGGCATCGGGCTTCTTGGGCCATAAAGCATCGCAGATCTCTTTCTTTGTCAGTGAATGTGTCGGTGATTGGAAGAACATCTCCAAAAGTTGGTGTTGCATGGGAGTGAACTGAACCATACAACCATCAGCACTGTAGAAACGATGATCTGTTTCTGAGTATGTCAAGCCCCCGAAGTTATTCCTTGTTGTTAGTGTATGCTGAGGATGCTCTACAATAATTAGACGGCGTCGATACCATATGAACAGTGTCCAGAATCCCGTCAACACCCAAAGGATAAGAGCTGGTCTCTGGTCAGACAGGTGAAAAATAGTGGCCTCAGAACAATGGGCATACGCTTTGAACTGCTCACCGCTTGTATCCACAGTCAGAGTTGCCTTACCTCGCAGTTCTGCAATCTGTAAATAGTTGTTGAATGTCTGAATAGTATCCTGGCTGATCACATCACTCTCCTGTTCGTCCAAAGCAAGGGCAAGTGCTCTGTCCATATCTTCATTTACTATTCTACTCGTAGTCCTGTAGCTGCCAATGCTGGTAAAGCTTGATGCTATTATCATTAAGAATAGCACGATAACTGCATGTTGCTGTTTCATAAGCGTATCTTTGATATTTCATGCAAAGTTATAGAATTACTCGGAAAGATGCAAAGCTTTTGCATCTTTTAAACCTCATCCTTTTCGGAATTCCACGGGTGTCATGCCAGTTAACCGTTTGAAATATTTGCTGAAAAACGCTGGGTTAGGGAAGTTCATCTCATCAGCAATCTGCGCAACGGTCTTGTCTGTATGCCGCAGTTCTGCTTTGATTCTTGTGACGAGGGCTCGGTCAATCCACTCTTTGGCTGTTGTGCCACTGGTCTGTCGGATGACAGTGCCGAGATATCGTTCTGTAAGACACATATGGGAAGCATAGAAAGCTATCTGGTGCTCATGGGTAGCATGTCGGTTGACAAGATAAAGAAACCGGTCGAAGATGGTTTGTTCTCTGCTTTGTGAGTTTTGCTGGTGTTGTGTGTACTGTCGGAAGACATAGTCGTAATGATACATCTGTGCGGCGATAAGGCTGGCCACCACTTGTTGACTGTAGTCTTTTTGATGTACGACATGCCATAGTGTGTTCAGAATCTGTTGGGCTATATCGAGATTTGTCTCATTGACAGGTAACTGGAAGTCACGTACTTGTCCGTTGAATGCCTGTGGTAATTGTCCGTGTGCGAAAGGAAAGGGGAAGTCCGTTGTCACTGCGAATCCAAAGATCTCAAAATCCGGAGATATGCTGACAGGGCTGATAATAGAGCCTGGTCCAAGATAAACGAGTGTACCGGCTTTTACCTGTTTGTCAACAAGGTTGAAATTGATGCATGCTTCTCCTTTCAGGATAATACCCATACGATGGTCATCTATAATAAAGGGAGGGTCTTGTCGGATCATGAGTTTGAAAATATCGGATGTACTGCGGAGTACAACCAATTGGTCGTTGATAAATAACTGTTTACGTATTTCTTCCATCTGTGGTTCGAAGATATCACGTAAACGCAACAGATTCATTAATTGTGGTTTCCTACTCATGTGTAAATTGTCTTTAATC
>JAEEZP010000265.1 GCA_016291915.1 Prevotella sp.
CAAACATCCCTGTTGGTACGGTGGTTCACAACATCGAGCTCCGTCCCGGACAAGGTGCAAAGATGGTTCGTTCGGCTGGTAATTTTGCTCAGCTTACTTCTCGTGAAGGTAGCTATTGCGTGATTAAACTCCCCTCAGGAGAAACACGTAAGGTGCTCTCTGCTTGTAAGGCAACTGTAGGTGTCGTTGGTAATGCCGACCACGCATTGGAACAGTCTGGTAAGGCTGGTCGCTCTCGCTGGTTGGGTCGTCGCCCACACGACCGTGGTGTTGTTATGAGTCCGCATGCTCACCCAATGGGTGGCGGTGAAGGCCGTCAGTCTGGTGGTCACCCACGTTCACGTAAGGGCTTGTATGCTAAGGGACTCAAGACTCGTGCACCAAAGAAGCAGTCTAACAAGTATATCATTGCAAGAGCAAATAAATAATCAAGTAAACTGAAGTAAATTATGGGTCGTTCATTAAAAAAAGGTCCGTACATCAACGTATCACTCGAGAAGAAGATTCTTGCAATGAATGAGAGTGGTAAAAAGAGTGTAGTTAAGACATGGGCTCGCGCTTCTATGATCTCTCCTGACTTTGTAGGTCATACAGTAGCTGTCCATAACGGAAACAAATTTATCCCTGTTTATATTACTGAGAATATGGTAGGCCATAAGCTTGGTGAGTTCTCACCTACACGTCGCTTCGGTGGTCATGCTGGTAACAGAAAGTAATAGGGAAGAACCATTTAAAAATTAAGAAATAATGGGAGCAAGAAAACATATTGCGGCTGAAAAAAGAAAAGAAGCCCGTAAGACAATGTATTTTGCGAAGCTGAACGGAGTACCCTCCAGCCCTCGTAAGATGCGTTATGTCGTAGACATGATTCGCGGTATGGAAGTGAACCGCGCTCTCGGCGTGCTGAGATTCTCTAAGAAGGCAGCAGCAGCTGATGTCGAGAAACTTCTCCGCTCAGCTATCGCTAACTGGGAAACAAAGAATGATCGCAAGGCTGAGGACGGTGAACTTTATATCTCTAAGGTCTTCGTGGATGAAGGCGTTACAATGAAAAGAATGAGACCGGCTCCACAGGGTCGTGGCTATCGCATTCGTAAACGTTCAAATCACGTCACACTGTTCGTGGACGCTAAAACTAACGATGAAAATTAATAAGCAGCATGGGACAGAAAGTTAATCCAATTAGTAACCGTCTGGGTATTATCCGCGGTTGGGACTCAAACTGGTTCGGTGGTAAGAATTTCGGTGATAATCTGGTGGAAGATCAGAAGATCCGTAAGTATCTTAATGAGCGTTTGGCAAAAGCCAGCGTATCAAAGATTGTGATCGAACGTACACTGAAGCTCGTTACCATTACTATTTGTACAGCCCGCCCGGGAATCGTCATTGGTAAAGGTGGCCAGGATGTTGATAAACTGAAGGAAGAGTTGAAGAAACTCTATGATAAAGAGATACAGATTAATATCTTCGAGGTAAAGAAACCTGAACTTGATGCTACAATCGTTGCCAACAACGTTGCTCGCCAGATTGAAGGTAAGATTGCTTATCGTCGTGCTATCAAGCAGGCTATCGCAAATACCATGCGTGCCGGAGCTGAAGGTATTAAGATACAGATTACGGGTCGTCTGAACGGTGCTGAAATGGCACGTAAGGAAATGTTCAAAGAGGGTAGAACTCCTCTCCATACATTCCGCGCAGACATCGATTATTGTCAGGCTGAGGCTCTTACCAAAGTAGGTCTTCTTGGTATTAAGGTGTGGATCTGCCGTGGTGAGGTGTATGAGAAGCGCGACTTGGCTCCGAACTTCACACAGGAGAAGCAGCAGGGTCGTGGTAATGGCAAACCTAACCGTAATCGTAAGAGAAACAATAACCGTTAAAAGTAAGTACTATCATGTTACAGCCAAAAAGAGTTAAATATAGAAGACCTCAAGATGGTCGTGGCAATAAAGGCAACGCCCACAGAGGTACACAACTGGCATTCGGCTCGTTTGGTATCAAGACTCTTGATGCAAAATGGCTCGATAGCCGTCAGTTAGAGGCTGCCCGCGTTGCTATCAACCGTTATATGCAGCGTGAAGGTCAGGTCTGGATCCGTGTTTTCCCGGACAAACCAATCACTCGTAAGCCTGCTGATGTGCGTATGGGTAAAGGTAAGGGTGATCCCATGGGTTGGGTAGCACCTGTCACACCGGGTAGAATTCTGTTTGAAGTAGAAGGTGTTCCTTTTGAAGTAGCCAAAGAGGCTCTGCGTCTTGGCGCTCAGAAGTTACCAGTGAAAACAAAGTTTGTTGTTAGACGTGATTACGATAAAAACGCTTAAAAGATGAAGATATCAGAAATAAGAGAGCTCTCTACAAATGATTTGCAGGAGCGCATTGAGACAGAGTCTGTAAAACTGCATCAGACCAAACTCAACCATGCTATTACTCCGCTGGAGAATCCATCTCAGATTAAGGCCGCTCGTCGTGATATAGCACGTATGAAAACAGAACTTCGTCAGAGAGAACTTAATAAATAACAATGGTCCAGATGGAAACAAGAAATTTAAGAAAAACAAGACAGGGTGTCGTTATCAGCAACAAAATGGATAAAACCATCGTTATTGCAGCTAAGTTTAAGGAGAAGCACCCGATCTATGGTAAATTTGTTCAGAAGACAAAGAAATACCATGCACATGATGAAAATAATGAGGCAAATATCGGTGATACCGTACTCATTATGGAGACTCGTCCTCTTTCAAAGACAAAGAGATGGAGATTAGTTTCAATAATTGAAAAAGCTAAGTAATTATGATACAGGCAGAATCAAGACTTACCGTATGTGATAACAGTGGCGCACGTGAGGCTCTTTGTATCCGTGTTCTGGGTGGTACCCGCCGCCGTTATGCCAGTGTTGGTGATGTGATTGTTGTTTCAGTCAAGAATGCCATCCCAACGAGTGATGTAAAAAAAGGTGCAGTATCTAAGGCTTTGATTGTACGCACAAAGAAAGAGATTCGTCGTGCTGATGGTTCATACATCCGTTTCGATGACAATGCTTGTGTGCTGCTGAACAATGCAGGTGAGCTCCGTGGCAGTCGTATTTTCGGCCCTGTTGCTCGTGAACTGCGTGCAGTGAATATGAAAGTCGTTTCTTTAGCACCAGAGGTACTTTAATTATAAAATTGTATAAGTAATGGCTAAGTTTCATATTAGAAAAAATGATACCGTTTATGTTCTTGCCGGAGAAGATAAGGGCAAAACGGGTAAGGTGCTCAAGATGCTGGTCAAGAAAGAGCGTGCTATCGTTGAAGGCGTGAACATGGTGTCCAAGAGCACAAAGCCTTCTGCAAAATATCCTCAGGGTGGTATCATCAAGCAGGAAGCTCCGATACATATCTCTAATTTAAGTCTGATCGATCCGAAGAGTGGCAAGCCTACTCGCGTATCTATCAAGCATGAGGGTAAGAATGTTATTCGTATTTCTAAAAAATCAGGAGAGGAGATAAAATAATGAATACAGCTGAATTAAAGAAAATATATGCTGAGCAGATTGCTCCGGCGTTGATGAAAGAGTTCAACTATTCTTCAAAGATGCAGATTCCTGTCCTGAAGAAGATTGTTGTAAACCAGGGTCTTGGAGATGCTACTCAGGATAAGAAAATCATCGACGTAGCTATCAATGAGATTACTGCTATCACAGGTCAGAAGGCAGTAGCTACCTACTCAAAGAAGGATATCGCTAACTTCAAGCTTCGTAAGAAGATGCCTATCGGTGTAATGGTTACCTTGCGTCGTGAGCGCATGTATGAGTTCCTTGAGAAACTCGTCCGCATCGCTCTTCCACGTATCCGTGACTTCAAGGGTATCGAGAGCAGACTGGATGGTCGTGGAAACTATTCTCTGGGTATCCAGGAGCAGATCATCTTCCCTGAGATCAATATCGATAATATCGACCGTATCCAGGGTATGAATATTACATTCGTGACATCTGCCAAGACAGACGAAGAGGGATATGCACTGTTGAAGGCATTCGGTCTTCCTTTTAAAAACAATAAAAAAGACTAAGATATGGCAAAAGAATCCATGAAAGCCCGTGAGGTGAAACGTGCTAAGTTGGTGGCAAAGTATGCAGAGAAGCGTGCTGCTCTGAAGAAGGTTATCGCTACTACAGATGATCCCGTAGAAGCATATGAGGCTGCCCGTAAGTTGCAGAGTATCCCAAGGAATGCTAATCCGATCCGTCTTCACAACCGTTGTAAGATAACCGGTCGTCCAAAGGGATATATGCGTCAGTTCGGTCTCTCTCGTATTCAGTTCCGTGAGATGGCTTCAGCAGGTTTGATTCCGGGTGTAAAGAAAGCAAGCTGGTAAGGTGGTAAGGTGTGAGGATTATGGGTCACTGTAATACCTCAGACCTGTTTCCGTAGAAAGATTTTTTAATATTGTCGGGGGAGTCCCGATTAATTAAACATTTAATAAAATGACAGATCCAATCGCAGATTATCTAACGAGGTTGAGAAACGCAATCATGGCTAATCACCGTGTTGTTGAAGTACCGGCTTCAAACTTGAAGAAGGAAATCACGAAGATCCTCTTCGAGAAAGGTTACATCCTGAACTATAAGTTCATCGAGGATGGACCTCAGGGTACTATCAAGGTTGCCTTGAAGTATGATCCCAAAACAAGACAGAACGCTATCAAGGTTCTGAAAAGAGTGTCTAAACCAGGTCTTCGTAAGTACACTGGTTACAAAGACATGCCGAGAGTTATTAATGGACTGGGTATTGCTATACTCTCTACGTCCCAAGGTGTTATGACAGACAAGGAAGCCAGCAACCTGAAGATTGGTGGTGAGGTGCTCTGCTATGTTTACTAATTAAGGAGGATAGATTATGTCAAGAATAGGTAAATTGCCAATTGCTATCCCTGCAGGTGTGAACATCGACATCAAGGACAACGTTGTTAGCGTAAAAGGTCCTAAGGGAGAACTTTCACAGAAGGTGGATCCATCTATCAAGATTAAGAATGAGGATGGTCATCTGGTATTTGAAATTGATGAGAATAGCCCCGTAAACCAGAAGCAGAAGCAGGCTTTCCATGGTTTGTATCGTGCTTTGGTTAACAATATGGTGGTGGGTGTAAGTGAAGGATACAAGAAGGAAATGGAACTCGTAGGTGTTGGATACCGCGTATCTAACCAGGGTAACATTCTGGAGTTCTCACTCGGTTATACACACCCGATATTCATGCAGCTTCCCAAAGAAGTGAAGGTGGAGACAAAGTCTGAGAGAAATCAGAATCCTCAGATTATTCTGGAGTCTTGCAACAAAGAGTTGCTCGGTCTTATATGTGCAAAAATTCGTTCTTTCCGTATGCCTGAACCTTACAAAGGAAAAGGTATCCTGTTTAAAGGCGAGGTTATTCGTAGAAAGTCTGGTAAGTCAGCTTCCGCTAAGTAATTTTAATTATTTACGATTATGACAACAAAGAAAATAGAAAGACGAATCAAGATAAAGTTCAGAATTCGTAAGAATGTCAATGGTACGGCAGAGCGTCCTCGTATGAGCGTTTTCCGCAGTAATAAGCAAATCTATGTTCAGGTTATCAACGACTTGACAGGTAATACTTTGGTATCAGCATCTTCTCTGGGAATGGAAGCCATGCCTAAGAAGGAGCAGGCAGCTAAGGTTGGTGAGTTGATTGCACAGAAGGCTCTTGAGGCAGGTATTACTCAGGTAGTGTTCGACCGTAACGGTTATCTCTATCACGGACGTGTGAAGGAGCTTGCTGACGGTGCTCGTAAAGGTGGACTAAAATTCTAATCAATTATGGCAATGAATAAAGTAAAGATAAATAGTGACGTTGAACTGAAAGACAGATTGGTTGCTATTAACCGTGTTACCAAAGTAACAAAAGGTGGACGTACCTTCACATTCGCAGCTATCGTGGTAGTTGGTGACGGTAATGGTATCATCGGTTGGGGACTTGGTAAAGCAGGCGAAGTTACTGCTGCTATCCAGAAGGGTACTGAGGCAGCAAAGAAGAATCTGGTGAAAGTTCCTGTACTCAAAGGTACTGTTCCTCATGAGAATGAAGCACGTTTCGGTGGTGCACATGTATTCCTGAAGCCTGCAGCTGCCGGTACTGGTCTTGTAGCTGGTGGTGCTATGCGTGCTGTTCTTGAGAGCGCCGGTGTTAAGGATGTGCTTGCAAAGAGTAAGGGTTCTTCTAACCCTCACAACCTGGTAAAAGCTACAATCTTGGCTCTTAGTGAGATGCGTGATGCTTATACTATCGCCGGTCAGCGTGGTATCAGTATGAACAAAGTGTTTAATGGTTAATAAAAGGAGTTATTATGGCAACTATTAAAGTTAAGCAGATTAGGAGTAAGATCGGTTATCCAGTAGATCAGAAGCGTACTCTTCAGGCTATTGGTCTTCATAAGATCTCTCAGGTTGTTGAAGTAGAGGACACTCCTTCTATCCGTGGTATGATCCAGAAGGTTCACCACCTGGTTACCATCGTTGATTAATCAATTGTCGAACATTTAACAGATATTTGAATATGAAATTAAATACATTAAAACCGGCTGAGGGCTCTACCCATTCAAGACGTCGTATCGGTCGTGGTCCAGGTTCTGGTCTGGGCGGCACTTCTACACGTGGTCATAAAGGTGCTAAGGCTCGTTCTGGTTACAAGAGAAAGATCGGTTTTGAAGGTGGACAGATGCCTCTGCAGCGCCGTCTTCCAAAGTTTGGATTCAAGAATATTAACCATAAGGAGTATTTCGTAGTGAATCTTTCAACTTTGCAGAAGTTGGCTGAGCGTAAGGATCTTACAAAGATTGATATCGCTGAATTGGTGGCTGCCGGTCTTACCAACGGTAAAGAATTGGTAAAGGTTCTTGGTAATGGTCAGCTGACCGCGAAAATTGAGGTTGAGGCTAATGCCTTCTCAAAGAAAGCTGAAGAGGCTATTAAAGCCGCAGGTGGTAACACAACTATAATTTAAGTCAATGAAAAAGTTAATAGAGTACCTGAAGAATTGTTGGAAGATTGAGGATCTGCGTAGTCGTATCCTTATCACATTGCTTTTCGTAGCGATTTATCGTTTCGGATCATTTGTAGTATTGCCTGGCATCAACCCGGCAGCACTTCAGAATCTCCAGCAGCAGACTGCCGGTGGTCTGATGTCTCTTCTTGACATGTTCTCAGGTGGTGCATTCTCTAATGCGTCAATCTTCGCATTAGGAATCATGCCATATATCTCTGCTTCTATCGTAATGCAGCTTCTCGCTGTTGCTGTACCTTATTTCCAGAAGATGCAGCGTGAGGGTGAGAGCGGCCGTAAGAAGATTGCCTGGTATACCCGAGTACTTACCGTATTCATCCTTGTCTTCCAGGCTCCTTCTTATCTGATGAACCTGAAGATGCAGGCAGCTGGTGCTTTGGCAACAGGTGTTGACTGGAATGTCTTCATATTCCCGGCTACAATTATCTTGGCCGCAGGTTCAATGTTTATCCTGTGGTTGGGTGAGCGCATTACAGATAAGGGTATTGGTAACGGTGTTTCTATCATCATTATGATTGGTATCATCGCTCGTCTGCCGCAGGCATTCGTGCAGGAGGTTACCTCTCGTTTCACTGCTATTACAGGTGGTGGTCTGGTGATGTTCATTGTTGAGCTCCTTATCCTTTATGCAGTGGTATGTGCATCGATTCTTTTGGTACAGGGTGTCCGTAAGGTTCCTGTACAGTATGCAAAGCGTCTAGTTGGTAACAAACAATACGGTGGTGCACGTCAGTACATCCCATTGAAGTTGTTTGCAGCTAATGTGATGCCTATTATCTTTGCTCAGGCTTTGATGTTTATTCCACTGGCTATCGTTCAGTATTCTTCTGACTCTACCAATACTGTTATCAGAGCACTCTTGGATCGTGATAGTTTGTTATATAATGTAGTATTTGCAGCATTGATCATTGCATTTACCTATTTCTATACTGCTATTACATTGAATCCAACGCAGATGGCAGAAGACATGAAACGTAACAACGGATTTATTCCGGGTGTGAAACCGGGAAAACCAACTGCAGACTATATCGATACGATTATGTCACGCATCACTTTCCCTGGATCACTGTTTATCGCTTTCATTGCCATCATGCCGGCTCTGGCCTCACAACTTAATGTACAACAGGCATTCTCACAGTTCTTTGGTGGTACATCACTTCTGATTCTTGTCGGTGTCGTTATCGATACACTTACACAAATCGAGAGTCACCTAATGATGCGTCATTATGACGGTCTGCTGAATTCCGGACGTATCCGTTCTACACATCATGGTCAGATTACTGCATATTAATCAGGTCTGATGAAGATATTCCTGAAAACAGAGGACGAAATTGAGCTAATGCGTCGAGCGAACCAACTTGTTGGTAAAACGCTCGGCGAATTAGCAAAACATATCAAACCGGGTGTAAACACACTGCAACTCGATCGTATTGCAGATGAGTTTATCCGAGATCACGGGGCAGTTCCTACTTTCAAAGGTTTTCCGAACCCTTACGGTAATCCCTTCCCCGCCAGTATCTGCACCTCGGTAAACGATGCCGTTGTGCATGGCGTGCCAAATGAGAAAACTGTTCTGAAAGACGGTGATATCATCAGTATAGACTGCGGCACATTACTGGATGGTTTTAACGGTGACTCAGCATATACGTTCTGCGTGGGTGATGTGTCGCCTGAGGTGAAACAACTTCTGAAAGTCACCAAAGAGTCGTTGTATATCGGAATCGAGAATGCAGTGGCTGGAAAACATATCGGTGATATAGGAAGTGCTATACAGGAACACTGTGAGTCGTATGGCTATGGGGTGGTCCGTGAACTTACCGGTCATGGAATAGGCCGTGAGATGCATGAGGATCCCTGTGTCCCTAATTATGGTCGACGTGGTAACGGCACGTTGTTGAAGGCTGGTATGTGTATTGCAATTGAACCAATGATAACAATGGGTGATAAAGCAGTTTACATGGATGCCAACGACCGCTGGACCATTCGTACTCGCGACCATCAGTGTGCAGCACACTTCGAGCATACCATTGCTGTCTATCGTGGACAGGCTGAGATTTTATCCTCTTTTACAGAAATAGAAGCAACAGAAGGAATTTTATACTGAATTATATGGCAAAACAATCTGCTATTGAACAAGATGGAACCATTGTTGAGGCATTGTCCAATGCAATGTTCCGAGTAGAGTTGGAAAATGGTGTCCTCATTACGGCACATATCTCTGGCAAGATGCGAATGCATTACATCAAAATCCTGCCAGGTGATAAGGTAAAGGTTGAAATGAGTCCTTATGACCTGACAAAAGGTAGAATTGTATTTAGATATAAGTAAAACATTGAGATAAAATGAAGACAAGAGCATCCTTAAAAAAACGTACTCCCGACTGTAAGATCGTTCGTCGTAAAGGTCGTCTGTTCGTTATTAACAAGAAGAACCCAAAGTATAAGTTACGTCAGGGTTAAGATGTTAAATAAGCGTAAAAAGGTAAGAAATTAAAAAATTCTTCTTACCTTTGCATGCTTTTTAGCAAATTTCGAAATTTAACACTTTATTATTTTTTATTTTTAACAATGGCAATAAGAATTGTTGGAGTAGATTTGCCCCA
>JAEEZP010000006.1 GCA_016291915.1 Prevotella sp.
CGCATCTTTCTCGACAATTCGCTGTCAACTAGTAGGGGCAGACTTCATGTCTGCCCGTTTATCGGGTAGGGATAAACCCTACCCCTACTCTAAACTCTAAACCAAAATTGTTGCAATAGCGAGAGAGGCAGGTACACAGATACGATGATTGAAAAACGGTGACGTAGTCAGTGCGAGGACTTGTTTGAGCGAAGCGAGTCCCGCAGCACAGTTTTTCAGAATCGTAATCTGTTCTGACTCGAAGCGTGCAACGAGCTCTCTTTTTGGTTGCTTTTTCTCTCCCGGCGGAGAGAAAAAGAACATAAGGGTACAGAGAGAAGTTATAATAATTTACCACTGGTCCGTACGGAAGGGGAACAGTGGCAGACCGGCGGCATTCTTCAGATTACCCACTTGGAAATTTCTGAAACAATAGCGGACGGCTACCGGTTTCTTTACCGTCGGCGACAACAGCAGGATGGATTCATCCCGTTGACCACTGACTGTCCGAACAAAATATCTGGCAGTGGCAGGATGGAACACACGGTCTTCACCAGCAAGTTCAAAACCTTGAATATCCTCCACACGACTGTAACCGCCGAAAAGATCATTCATATGGACAAACACACTGTCACCCTCTATCTTCATATCCTTGAACGACGGACTCGTTCCTCCCACGGCCGACATGCCATACGTCTTGTTTAATGCCAGATAAGCCAGTCGCTGTCCCACCTGTCGTTTCTGAGCCGGGTGTATCTGCTTCGCCTCATAAGGATAGACAAGGTCGTTGGTACACACCAGTCCACTGTTCGGAATAATCTGTGAGGCTCTGTATTGTTGTTCACGCAACTTGGCACCCCAGTCGGCATTGACATCATCATACCAGTAAGGTGCTATCTCTACGAAATAGAACGGGATCTCTCCGAGCCCGAACTGCGAGCGCCATTGTTCGACGAGCAGTTTCATTCGTTCACTGTATTGATTGCCCGGATCACCCACATTCGAACAACCCTGATAATAGAGAATACCCTTGACGGTATAATTCAGGATAGGGTTGAAGGTGCCGTTACCCCATACCAATGCACGATGGTAATCCCACTGCGGTTTGAAGTTGACGATACCCATCGAGTCGGTAGGCTCCTGGGTGTATTTCTCCAGATTCTCCTTGGTCAACCAACTCTCCACACGGGAGCCTCCTTTGTTGGCCATAATGAGTCCCACAGGGATATCGAGGGCGCGGTTGACAACCTGTGCGAAGAAATACCCCGTGGCAGAGGCATCACCGACTGTCTCGGGGCCCACCTCTTTCCACTCGCACTGAGCATCCTCCTGAGGAGTCATCCGCATGATACTCGGAATCTTCACGAAATGGATGCCATGATACTGACGGGCATTGATCACCTCGTCGTTATAACCTTCCACAGGACAATGGCCGAAGCCCTTCACCGGCATCTCCATATTACTCTGGCCGCCACACACCCATACATCACCCGAAAGGATGTTCTTCAACGTCAGTTGATCACCATCATCGAAAGTGATCGACAGCGGGGTATAACTGGCTGCAGGGGTCTTCACCTTCACCATCCAACGCCCGTCTCTGTCAGCCTTCGCCGAATAAACAACGTCACTCCAGGAAACACTCACCTTAACAGTCTTACCGGCCTTGGCCCATCCCCACAGACGTGCATCACTCTGTTGCTGAAGAATCATGTGATCACCGAGGATATGTGGCAATCTCACCTTCGCCTGCACTCCCACCATCATCAGGAAGAGCACCAGCATCATTCCAAATCGTTTAAGCTTCATACCGTTATTATTATTCTATTATCAATTGCCTTCGGCGATTCTGCTCTCACTCGGCATAGTAAAGCATGCTTTGCTCTGCACTCGCTTACCCGCAAAATTATCAATTTTCAATTATCAATTATCAATTATCACTTCGCTTCCCAAACATCTCCTCCATCGCTCTCACAATACCGTCTCAGGCACTCCTGGATGAAACGCGCCGTAGCCAGCACACCTTCCTCGTCACCGTCATAGCCATTGATGAGCACCAGCAGATGCGTGGTCCCCAAACAGATCTTCGTCCGCTCATGATCACTGGTGGGAGTCCCTACCCCACCCTGTGCGTCACGATACACCGGCAATCCCTCGATATTGATCATGCCCCTGCCGATACCCTCGTAGGACTCATCATGACGACCGATGCCCAACGTCAGCGTATCACCCACAAACTTATCCGCATCAAAACCACCGATACTGTAGCCATGACGCATGCTCGCTAAGTTGATCAGGTCCACCAACGTGTCTATCTGATACAGTTCTTTTCCTTGTAACGTCCTGCGTATCAGGGCCTCTGCTGCCGGACGGTAGCGCGAGGGATCTTTACCACAACGGCGATACATACTGCGTGTCTCACGTATCGGGGCCCACTGCTTGATGTCCTCCACCGTCATCGACTGCCGGTACTTCTCACACAAGTCATGGATCTCCTCCCACAGTGCCTCACAATAAGCACTGTTCTTCACCGTTGCTTCCACCACTGCCACCACGAAGTTCGGACAAGCCTGCTCTATCTCTTTTGAAACTATTACCTTCATGTCGTCCATATATGATGATGCAAATATACAAAAAGATGTTTGGATAAAATCATCTTTCTGCAAATTTTCCTGATTTCACTTGCATTTCGCAGAAAAAAGTAGTACCTTTGTATGGTATCTCTAATACGATGTTAAACATCAGATACATTAACTAATAATTAACTTAAGTAATAGTTTTATGAATCAAGAAATTTACCTTACCATGCCAAACGACTATACAGTCTGTGAGCATCATGATTGTCCGCGTGCAGCATCCTGTCTGCATCAAATCGCGTATGGAAAACTCATCGAGAGTAAGCAGTTCCTGCGTCTTATCAATCCCAGGAACTGTTCTAAGAATGGCCCATGCAAATACTACCGTGATAGCCAACCGGTGGCCTATGCAAAGGGATTCAAGGAATTTCAGAAAAAGATGTTTCCCCAGCAGTATGAGAAGTTCATGAGCATACTGGTGAATCAGTTCGGTTATAATCCTTATTTTGAGCGGCGACGCGGTGACCGCCCGATGCCGCCGCAAGAACAGGAAATCGTCTTGGATGCCCTCC
>JAEEZP010000266.1 GCA_016291915.1 Prevotella sp.
TGTCCTACCAGAACTACTACCGTAGATTCGGCTTGATGACAGATAGTTATAAAAACTATAATGATACTTATCACCATTGTTCGACAAACGCTCACACTGTGAACGACTCCAGCCGGCATAACTTTCACTATTCCTTAGTGAGTTCTCGTAGTCAGCAGCGGTATAACGATAATTAATATCAGAGGTACTAACACGATACCACTCAGGACCATCGATAATGTTCCATGAGTCCGAGGGTGGCTCATACTGACAGACGTAATCGCCACCACTATCACGACTATAAATATACCATCTCTGGGTATAATACTGACCTTGCAATTCCTTGATATAGTCGCTGACATAACTCGTGATGTTATAACCATCCAATGTAAAGAGGTTAGCAACACCGATACTGTCAGTGCTGATAATCTTCTCCATCAGCAAATCCTTGATATTGCCAGGATCAGAAAAGTCCTCGTACATTTCCTTAAAGTCATCATAAAGCTCCAGTATCTCACCGGGCTTCATGTGGAAAATATCACCAACCTTACTACCGTTGATCCAAGCATCATTCAATACCGAACCGCCTGCGGAAGCAATAGCACCTCCGGCGGTCATCAGACCATCCAGATCTTCCTGAAGGTCTTCCTTGGTGATACCACTACCGAAATCCGACAATTTATCCCAGAGATTCTTCCAGTCCACCTCACCTAACTTTGTCAAGTCGAAGAGGTCTTTGAGGTTATCATTGATAGCCAAAAAGGCCACGTCCTGGAAGGTTAACTTACCATTGGCGACGACAGTCTCAAAAATCATGCACAACTGCTTTGTCTGCTCACAGACACGGAACAAATAAGGCCCCCAATACATAGCTTTCTCGGGGTACTTAATCATCAACGTAGCAACGTCGATGATCTTCGGCATGATACGTGCGCTTACCATCGTATAAATCCGACGATAATAGAAATTCTCTTCTGCATTATCGAAAAGACCGGCATTCTGCAGGGCTTTCCTATCAAGCCACTTCGAGGCAAAGATACCAGCAGTGGCAACCTCCGCACTGGTATAATGGTCGAGAATTTTCTGCACACTCTCATCATTCATGGCCTCAGTAGCAGCCTCTGTAGCGTAGGCAGCAGTCATGGCCGCAATCGTCCTGGTATCTATATTGATGCTCGCCCATGCTGCATGACACAGCACGGGGAACATCAGACTCAAGATGAAGAAGCCAATCCTACGCATAGCCTATATATTACTTTATTACTATATTACAATATTTCTTTATGTCAAACTTTTCCTTTTCGGTGGAAGGTTCAAAACCTTACCGCCTTTGTTAACCTTCTGGGCAAACTCCAGAGACTTACTGATACCGCTACGGTCCCAATCACGCACGAAGGCTTCAAGGGCGTGCTGGTAGTCACATTTCAACTCGCGCTTATACAACTTCAAAGCCTCTTTCTCAGCCTTCTCGGTGGTATAGCACATATAACACTCCCTGGGTTCCTCGATGCCAAAGACGTCACCCTCGGTACCACGCTTGATAAAGACCTCCTTGAAAGGACTGCGGCCAGCCTTGTTGTCAAGACGATTAATCGTAAAGATCTTCTTACAATCGATATCAGTGAGGGCCAGAGTGGCCTTGATGTCATCGAACTTATCCTTGAACTTGCTTTGATCCAGCAACATGAACACATCACTATTGCTGATGATAGCCTCCTTAACGATAGGGGAGGAAGTGATGTCCTGAATCTCCTGCGTCACCACACCGACCATAGCCCAGTGCTTACGGGCCGTCTTATACAGATACTTGATATATTCGGCCATGACAGGGGTGGCAATGGCTTTCCACGCCTCTTCGATAACCAGGCACTTCCTGCACTTACTCTTAATACGCATCTTTTGCGTGAACACGTCCATGATAATCAGAACAATAATCGGGAACAGAACGGGGTCATCCTTCACCTTATCAATCTCAAAGACGATGAACTGCTCATCGAATAACGAACTATCCATATCGTTGTTGAGGGTGTACTCCAGAGTACCACCACGATAGAACGGCTTCAGAATAGCGGCAAACTCGTTGATGTCAAAATTGATGGAGTCCTCACGCATAATCTGAGGAATACGCTGACGGGCAAACTCATAATAACTGTTGAAAGACAGTTCAGTGACACGCAACGACTTACGTTGCTGCTCACGCTTCGTAATCTCGCGCTCAATCTTCTCAAAGAACTTACCTTCGACAATCTCAGGAGTCAAACGTTGCAACTGATTACGGGCAGCGGTCTTCTCACCTTCGGTACTGGCTTCATCGTCAATCTTCGCCTGCAGTTTCTCACTCAGGCGCATCTTCTTCTCGTAGCGTTCACGCTCTTCATCGGTGACATCATAAGAGCCGGTACCGTTCCTGGTCTGTAACTCTTCTTCGTACTTCTCATACTCGCCGTTACTCTTAGCGGCAATGACAAGACTCTGGTGAAGCTCTTCTCTCTCCGCTTCAGTATAACCCTTAAAGGGAGTAAAGTATTCACGATAATACTCCATGATAGTACGCTCAATGATATAACTCTCAATCTTCGTGGGTTCCTGCGTACCCTTGAAGATAAGGAAAATGAGCGACATCAGGAAGTTTTTCTTCTCACCAAAGTTCTGGGTGTACTCCACCTCAGTAACCTTGAACGGATTCATAGAGATAGGATTCTCCTTAGTATAAGAGATATACGTTCCTCCAAAATAACTGCACTGCCCCTCGTAGCTGTCACCGGTATCCACAATGACAACATCCGTATTCTGTTCGTAATACTGGCGCACAACGGTATTCATGAAGAATGACTTACCGCTACCCGAGGGGCCGAGGACGAAAAAATTAGAATTGTTCGTATATTTGATTTTACCTTCCTTACCCGTCGTGTCAATGGGCATTGGCACACCTTGACGATCAGTATAATAACACTTGACAGGAGTGTCATCACCTTTGGTCTGACGCTCCTTATACATCAAACATAACGCTGCATCACTCAGCGTCAGGAAACGGTCGTAATCAGGACTCATCCTGAACACATTACCAGGGAACGAGGCAACAAACAACTCCAACTGGTTGTAAGCCCGCTTGGAGATATGAATACTCTGACGGGCGAAAATATTCTCCAGATGGTTTGTCACCTTCTGCATGTCCTTATCGGCATCCATAGCGACAATCAAATTGAAATGGGCATAGACAAGTTGCTTGCCCTCTCTGGCAATGATCTCCTGCACCTTCTTAATATCCTCAACAGCCATCTGGTTCGATGGGTTGGGGACAGAGGCATGACGGTTCTTCTTCTTATCGAGCATAGCCAGCTCTCTCTTCTGGTTGGGAAGGAAAACAACCTGATTATAGATGACCGTATCAACCTCTGAAATATGATCTATCTCACTCCTCAGGTCAACAAGCATAACGGAATTGTTCACCGTCATATCAACATACGGACGGAGAACACCAGGCAGCCCCACAGAGTCCACATCCAGCAGGCTATAGACCTTGGCCTGACGGTTGCCCATATGAATCTCTTCACTGTCAACCTTGAAGTTTGTCATGGAGATATTCCTAACCCTGAAATACGCGGCAAAGAAAGTGTCGGCATACTCACTAGCCTCACTGACATTGAGGAAA
>JAEEZP010000267.1 GCA_016291915.1 Prevotella sp.
ACAAGCCTGTCTTCACATATTCTGTCGCGGTACCTTCATACTCATACGATGTTGCCTCAGCCACCGTTGCGGAGTCAGTGCCCAAGACCAACTTATGACTGACGGCTTTCGGATCTGCCGTCCATGAGAAACGTATCGTTCCATCTTCTGTTCCGGCATGGAAATCATGGTTGCTTGGCTGTGGATCGGTAGCGACGACAGCCGCTGCGTCAAACTCCAGTCCATTGATCATCGTACGGGTATTCGTATAAGTCTTTCCCTCTTCCAGCACCGTACGATAGGTGATGACAACATCCTTTCCCTCCTCCACCGTAAAAGTGATAAATGAGGTGCCGGCCTCCACGACACTCTGAGCCGAAGAAGTAAAAGTAATTCCTGAGGCGGCTACCACACCGTTGACCAGTACTTCAATATCGGGTTGTGTCTGGTTTTTGTCAGAATTATTATGGTAAGCCTTCAGACTATGCTGTCCGGCACTCATGCCGGAAATCGTCAGGATCAACGAAGTAGAGGCGTCTGATATCTTTGTTATGTTACCATCCACGATAACGGTAGCCAATACCTGATCGGCTATCAATCGCAGTCCGTTGGTTTCCACATCGGTCTTACTCCAGCCGCTGCCCACATCCGTAGCAGCACCTCCAGCACTGATGGTTATCTTCATCCCGTTGTCAAACGTCTTTGTGTCGCTTGCAGCACGTGGCACTGCCCATGATATGTAGTTAATCTCCGTATCTTTACCCGGTGTTGTTTTACCCGGTAGATCGAAGTCAATATTCTGTGCCTGCATCGTCTGAGATGCGAGCCACACGAACAACAATAATATTCTCTTCATAGTGAGGTTATTTTTATTGATTTTTTGTAAAATCTTCTTTTTTATAAACAAGACGTTAAAAAATCAATAATGTAAGCAACATGTTACTTTATTATTTCAACACATGTCAAAAATTATCGGGATACTGACAGCCTCACGTGAAGAGATGCCATGAGCGTTGGCTCATCGGTTAGGGGTTAGGGTCTCGCGTATAGGTAAACGCAGCACCGTTCTCGAGCAGCCCCCATGTGGAACGGGTGAAGGTTACCACGGCGGTGTCGCTATGCAGGGTGATCACTCCGCCGATGGGATTGCCGGCAGCGTCGGTGGCTGTGAAATCCAAACCCTCCTCTTTCATCGTGCCGATACCATCGTCAAGGTTCGTCAACCGGAAGATGCCGATCCTCACATCATACTTCCCATCATTGCGACGATAGCTGATCAGCAGATTCGGTTCGTTGTTATCCTGATCGAGATAACTGCCTTCAAAAGGATGGATGACCGTTTCCAGCTCACCGATACGGATCTGTCCCTTCTCATCGATCGTCATACTACCCGTCACCATCGGCATATCATCATAGGTGAGCACCAGTCCGGTGGTGTATTTCACACCGGGAGTGACGAGCAGGGTGGGCTTCTCACCACTGATATCGTAACACATCTGTTCACCGATCCATAAAGGTTGCTCATCGTCGAAGCCGCCCATGTCGGTTACGGTATTGGTGGCAACAGCGATTTGCCGTTGACCGTCATAGAGGGTTATCTCCTGACCGTTGATGCCGTAACCCAGTCGCTGACAGAGTGCCTGCTGCACCTCGTAGGGATTGACGGTGGCGGCAACATAAGCCGTGTTATCGTCTTTGAAACGCAACAGATAAAGCCACTCCACCTGGATGCCGGTACCTTCCATGGCACTGCTCGTGAGCCACAGGTTACCCGTCGTCTGGTCATACCTGGCCAATGGCTGACGAGTGTTACGGATATTCGGTAGGGTAGTGGAGGTGGATCCCTTCACCACGACAATGCCGTATCCCTCGGTGGAGGTGTTATCCACCTCATCGAGACTGAACACCACGACATCATTGACGGTGTCATTCAGGATCTCATGCTGATGGAAACGGGCAGCACTGTTGATAGCCTCCAGTACCTTTGCCGGAGCACTGTCAGCCGGCAATGCCTCTTCGAGCGTTCCTGCCACCAGCGGAAAACTTGCTTTCACACTCTTACAACCGCAGAAAAACACACTGACACCGCAGAACAGGATGGCGGTGAACATCCCCCAAATTCTATTAGTTTTCATATGATTATTATTTTAATACTCAGATAATCTGTCGTGCCTTCAGATATATCATCTCCATCGTTTATCTCCCTTCCCGGAGGAGTCTCCACTCACGCGGTGTGAAATCATCGGTTGATGACTGGTAGGAGGGATCAGGCATGTACCACCAGAACTTACTGAAAAGTTTCTTCAACGATTTTTTCTTAAAGACATATCCTCTGTTGGCAAAAGGCAGGTTACGGGCAACCTCTGCGGGTATCTTCCGCTCCGGGGGCCAGGTGATGTAACGCTCACTGCGGTCGTAGAAGGTGCCGACGGGATATTTATCGTTGAAAGCGATATAGGTATCCGCCGATTGTATGTTGATATTGTCAGAGGGGATGAAATCCTTACCATGCCACTCCACCGTGCCATTGCGCAGGGCCACCTCGACAAGGCGCGGACTCCAACCGTATTGCGAATGGCGGATCTTACCCTTTCCCTCCGTCACCACAAACTCATGATCGGTGAAAAGCGAGTCGGCGAGGATGAAATGCTTGGCCGTGTTAAGGGCACGGATACGCAGCGTGAAATCATCAATCTTACCACCTTTCCAGCGTGCCGCCGGCTTCAGCCAATAGGGTACTTCGAAGGTACGCCCCACACCATAGGAGATATGGTAACGGTAAGTATGGTGTACTTGGTTGAGGCCCTCTTGGAAATATGCCTCAAAACAATAGGCATAGGCATATTGCTCAAACTCCTTCGGGCGGTCGTCTTTCGGACCGGTATAGGGGGTGTCTAACAATCCGGGTTCCACTACTGCATTATGATAACTGAGTGGTTTACCATTCATCACCACCGTAAAGTCTTTGATATATGGATGGATGCCTGCGGGGTTCAGTTCGTCTGTCGTATTGTAAGGTTTCATCGACTCGAACCCCATCTGTACGGTCTTGGCTTTGCCATGATTAAAAAACTCGTAATAGACATCAACTGCGGCATAGCCGTCATCGCCAAGCGTAATGGTAAGTGTCTCTTTCTGTACGGAGATATCTGTCTCATGGATGGGAATCAGCTGATTACCATGCGCGAAATAAATACCGTCGTTGGCATGCGCTGTACCTGCACCGGCGAAGGTCAGTAAGATAAGTAATGTAAATCTAATAATCTTTTTCATGTCTTTTTATTTTTTGTACCTGATTCTCTCGCTATCGCAACCATTATAAGTAGACGAGCCGTGACGAACCGAACACCTCGCCCCCTACCAAGGGGGAGAGGTTGGGAGAGGGGGCCAGCTCTAAACTCTAAACTCTAAACTCTAAACCCTCTTTCGCTGCATACACTTCTTGCAAGGTCATCGGCTTTTTCAGGGTACCAAGCTGTCGGAAACCATCGGCGGTGATGACATAGTCGAGCTCGTTACGCAGTCCGGTGAAGTGACGCCAAGGATCAAGACGATCATAGCAAATGAAATCCGTGAACTGCTTCTCAGCCTGCCACTTGTCGATGAGTTCGGGAATGAAGTAGATGCCCGGTTCCACGGTGAAGACAAAGCCGGGCTCTAATTTCCGAGCCAGTCGTAACGACTTGAAACCGAACTGTTTACTCTTCTCCTTACCATCACTGTATCCCACATATTGTTCACCGAGGTTTTCCATATCGTGCACATCCAATCCCATCATATGTCCCAAGCCACAGGGGAAGAAGAGGGCATATGCACCGATGCGTGCCGCCTCTTCGGGGTCACCTTTCATCAGTCCGAGACTTTTCATCCCCTCACAGATCTTCGTGGCAGCCGCGATATGTGCCTCACGGAAAGGTACCCCGGGCTTGAGCATGCCGACGGCAGCCTGGAAACTCTCCAAATGGATGTTGTAGATCATCTCCTGTTGTTCGGAGAACCGTTCACCTACCGGCATGGAAGAAGAGAGATCGCCGGCATAGTGCATCGCACCTTCTGCTCCTGCATCGAGCAGGAAGATATCCCCTTCTTGCAGGGTATGGATAAACCCATGGTTATGCAGCACTTGTCCCTGCACGGTGGCAATTGTCGGGAAAGCAAGGGTGTATCCCTCACGACAACATGTCTGTTCTACGGCAGCAGCCACCTCTGCCTCATGGATGCCCGGGCGCACGGTGCGGTAGGCGGCGAGATGCATGCGGGTGGACATATCCACGGCATCATCGAGGATGCGCAACTCTTCCTCATCCTTATGGTTACGCTGAGCGACGATTGCCATGATCAATGTCTGTGATACTTTTGACAGTTGCTCATAGGGATTGATGCCGAGCAGTTCCCATAACCATACCTGATGATCACCGCGGTAGGGTGGCAGGAAATGAACTTCCTGACCCCGTTGAAGAGCCTGGTCAACGTAAGTTTTCAGCGATTTCATCGGGCGAGTATCCACTATCCCACTGATGGCAGCACGCTCATGAAGGGTAGGCACCTTACCGGTCCATACGATATCATCGATGGTCAGTTCGTTGCCGAATACTATCTCACGGTCTTCATCAATATCGATGATGGCGGCTAGTCCGGCATCGTCGATGCCGAAGAAATAGAGAAAGGATGAATCTTGCCTAAAGCGGTAGGTGTTATCGGTATAGTTCATACCCACTTCCTGATTACCTAAGAAGAGGAGGATGCCGCTGCCAACATCCTTTTTCAGTTGGTTACGACGACGCAGGTAGGTGTTTTTACTTATTTCCATGGTGAGTTAATATTTTGCTATTTTATTGATTTTCGGATGTTTGCTGATCTGCAGGTTGGTCATAGGGAAATATTCCGACAGCAGTTGATACAGGTCGGGATCGTATTCCTTCAGTTCTTCACGGGTGTTGCACCAGTTATGCTTACCGTCGGTATGCGGCATCTCCGCATTCACATTAAACCAGTCTTGCACGGCTTCGGCAAAGTATTCCTCGCTGTTGGTGATCCGGTAGGTGTTGTCGAGGATGCCGCTGGCTTTGGCTTTCTCGTAGAGGGTCTGCAGACGAGTGTTGAAAGCTGTGTCCACCTGGATGATGCCTATCAGGTGGATGGCATGGGCAAACTCATGGATGAGGATATCCTCAGCATGATATTTATCTATCTGATAAGCTAAGATATTCTCTTCGGCACATGAGGTGAGCGGTTCTTCGATGGTTCCTCCCAAACCACGTGCACGCAGATCCCAGTTGAGGGTGGTATCATTGACAAGATACCGGTGCTCAGGCAGATCGGTGGTACCCTCATAGCGACCCATGATAGCTACCCTGGCATTGGATTTGATCATTGCCTGCAGGATCTCGGGGCGCAGCATGGATGTCATCGCATAGAGGGTGCGGTGGGCAGCCACAAAGGCAGAGTCGGGCACCCGCCATGAGGAGACGAGCGGTAACCCGTTGACATCCACATATTTGGTATAGAACTTATCATACCCTAATGAGTCGGGTACGGCAGAAACCACACATTCAGGAATGATGAGTTCCTCTTCCGGCGTGTTTTGTTGCTGACGGTTACAGCCCAAGACGACTATGATTGCGAGCAACAGCCATGTCCATCTTGCTCTCGTGTACTTCATGATGATAGAAATAATAAAATAAATAATGATGCAAATATAAAGAAAAACAAGATAAAAACAAAAACTATTGTATAAATTCATTATCTTTGCCGAAGAATCAATAACAGGCAAAGACAGAGGCAGCTCGTCAACTCGTTTACTCGTTTACTCGTCTACTTGTCTACTCGTTTACTTGTCTACTCGTCAACTATTACATATGAACTTCCAAATCAAGAATACAGAGAATATGGGTGGTATGAACGACCGTATCCGTCGTTTGCGTCAGGAGAATTTCGATACCCCGACAACCCTCAGCATTGAGCGTGCACTCATCGAGACCGCTTTCTATAAGGAGTATTATGGCACCATGCCCATCGCTGTGCTGCGTGCCAGGAACTTCTATGAGATATGTAAGAAAAAGACAATCTATATCGGTGATGATGAACTGATCGTGGGCGAGCGAGGACCGGTGCCCAAGGCGGTACCCACCTTCCCCGAGCTCACCTGTCACTCAGTGGAAGATCTGCATACCCTCGACACCCGTGAGTTGCAATCCTATCATATCTCTCAAGCAGATATCGATACTTATGAGCGGGAGGTGATTCCTTATTGGAAGGGAAAGACACAGCGTGAACGGATCTTCAACCATGTGTCTAAGGAATGGGAAGAAGCTTATCATGCCGGTGTGTTCACGGAATTTATGGAGCAGCGTGCTGCCGGACATACTGCCATGGACGGGAAGATGTATCGTGAGGGTTTGCTGGAGGTGAAACAACGGATTCAGCAGCATTTGGAAGCACTCGACTTTATCTATGATCCCGAAGCTACCGACAAACAACAGGAGTTGGAGGCGATGCTCATCTCATGTGATGCGGCTATCCTCTTTGCTGAGCGACATGCTGCGTTGGCAGAGCAGATGGCTGCTGGGGAAACGGATCCGCAAAGGAAGAAAGAACTGGAGAAGATCGCTGAGGTATGCCGTTGGGTACCTGCACATGCTCCTCGTAACCTCTGGGAGGCGATACAGATGTATTGGTTTGTGCATTTAGGGACGGTTACTGAGTTGAATGGCTGGGACTCGATGAATCCCGGGCATCTCGATCAGCACCTATATCCTTTCTATGAGAAAGGTATTGCTGAGGGGACCCTCACCCGCGACGAAGCCAAAGAACTCATCTCCTGTCTGTGGATCAAGTTCAACAACCAGCCGGCGCCGCCGAAGGTGGGTGTGACTGCTTTGGAGAGCGGCACCTATAATGATTTTACGAATATCAATATCGGTGGAGTGGACCGTGAAGGAAAGAGTGCCACCAACGAGATTTCGTATATGATCCTTGAAGTGCAGGAGGAGCTTCACGAGCTGCAACCGGGATTGTCTATCCATATTGCCGACAACACACCGGATCGATTCCTGTTGGAGGGTATCAAGGTGATTCGTCAGGGACATGGTTATCCTTCTGTCTTCAACCCCGATACTTATATCCAAGAGATGGTACGCGATGGTAAATCGCTGGAGGATGCCCGTGAAGGAGGATGCTCAGGATGTATAGAGGTGGGTGCTTTCGGCAAAGAGGCTTATCTGTTGACGGGTTATCTGAATACGCCGAAGATCCTGGAGATTACACTCAACAACGGGGTGGATCCAGAGACAGGAAAACAATTGGGTTTGCAGACAGGCGATCCCCGTTTGTTTACTTCTTTCGAACAACTCTACGAAGCATGGCATCAGCAGATAACGTATTTCGTCAACCTGAAACTGTCGGTGAACAACTACATCGAGAGGATGTTCTCACTTTATGCTCCGGCAACCTTCCTGAGTATCTTCATTGATGATTGTATCGCCAAAGGAAAGGATTATTACAGTGGGGGTGCCCGTTATAACACCACCTATATACAATGTACCGGACTGGGTACTATCACCGACTGTTTCACCACATTGAAGAAACATGTCTTTGAGGAACACCGATACGGCATGGGGGATATTCTTGAGGCGATGAAGAATAATTGGGGCGAGGCATGTGCTGAGGATATGGCTTTGGGTGACAAGCAACAGAAATATCGTGTCATGCGACAGTATATCCGTAACCACACCCCGTTCTTCGGCAATGATGATGCTTATGCGGATACCATAGCTGTGAGGGTATATGATGATCTGGTAAAGGCAATTGACGGACGACCGAATACACGTGGTGGGAAAACACGACTGAACATGCTGTCAACCACCTGTCATAACTATTTCGGATCCGTGTGTGGAGCAACACCCGATGGGCGACTGGCGCATTTCGCTATCTCTGACGGTACATCACCGGCACATGGCAGCGACAGTCATGGTCCTACGGCGGTGATCAAGTCACTCGGTAAACTCGACCAGACAAAATCAGGCGGTACCCTGCTCAATGTGCGTTTTGTCCCTAATCTGTTACGCCGCGAGGAAGACATGAAGAAATTCTCTTCGCTTATCCGTACGTATTTTAAGTTCGGCGGCCATCATATTCAGTTTAATATCGTTGATACACAGACACTTCTCGATGCTCAGAAACATCCTGAGAACTATCGTGACCTGCTTGTTCGTGTGGCAGGATATTCGGATTATTTCAACGATATGACTGAACAACTGCAGAACGAGATTATTGCACGCACGGAAAATGATGAGATGTAATGACATTAAAAGTGGGAATAACACTCTTTGATATCAAACGCTATGCCATCAACGATGGGCCTGGCATACGGACAACACTCTTTTTTAAGGGTTGTCCGCTCCGTTGTGTGTGGTGCCATAATCCGGAGTCATGGGAGAGAGAACCGGAAATCTTATTCAAACCCACAAGATGTATCGGATGCAACAGCTGTGGTTGGTATCCCGATCATCTTCCACCGAAGAAGGAGGATGTATTGGCTGTGTCAGGAAGAAAACTAACTCCCTATGATGTGTGTCCTACCAAAGCACTTGAGTGTTACGGCCGTGAATGGACGATAGAGGAGGTGATGGATGAGATTGAGAAAGAGCGTGATGTGATGACAGACAGTGGCGGGGGAGTGACATTATGTGGCGGAGAACCGCTCATGCAGTGGAAGAATGCATTGAGTCTTCTGAAGGAATTGGGTGTTCGGGGCTTTCACCGAACTGTGGATACTTCTCTTTATGCTTCTTGGGAGACTGTACGGCAGATTGCCGATGAAACGGAGTTATTTTTGATTGATATCAAACATATGGACAGTGATGTCCATCGTCAAATGACGGGTGTGGGCAATGAACAGATTCTGGAGAATATCCGTTTGTTGACCGATATCTTAAAAACACGAAAAGATGATAACGAAAAATGTGGTATTTGGTTCAGAATACCGCTGATAGAAGGGGTGAATGCCGACGAGAGAAATATCGAAAGTACGGCTAGCTTTATTGCAGAACTAAGGGGTGGAGATCAGAGAATACACTTGTTACCCTACCATGATATCGGAAAGGATAAGCACAGAAGGCGCGGAACGGTGTATAATCCTTATCATCTCAAGATGGCTGCACCCTCCGACAGTACGCTCGAACGCTGTCGACAACAGTTTGAGAACCATAGTATCCGCGTGATTGTGGGTGGATAAGCCCCCTTTTATTTCTTTTTATGAAAAAATATTTGGATATTTGCCTAAAACAATGTACCTTTGCATCCGACTTTCAAAAATACTGAAGTCACGGACTTGTAGCTCAGTTGGTTAGAGCAACAGACTCATAATCTGGAGGT
>JAEEZP010000268.1 GCA_016291915.1 Prevotella sp.
AGCAGCGAATTTGGAATTCGCACAAAAGCACATGGATTGAAGTCATGAATGCTATTGTATGCACAAATGATTTACGGCGATGATAGGGGTAACAAATCCCCAACTCAATGCATCTACATTCGGAAATGCGGATGAACGAGAGTCTTCGACCCGCGGCTACTGAGCGTTGACGCTTTCAGCGTCATATGCCATCTGCCATCTGCTATATTATTGCGTATATTTATTACTCCGTATCTCCGTGTCTCTGTGTTGAAAATATAATTGGATCCTTGGGGGACGGGCTTACATGAAAGTATGCCCCTACAAGGTCCGGCCAAAGCGTCTGAAAGGGAAGGCCAAAAGGGCTCGCGGGCCGGGCCTTTAGCCCCCCAAGGCCCGGCCTATGTTAAAAAGTGTTTAGCTATTGCAGCAAAGGAGGGCTTTGATTATCTTTGCATAACTTTTAGCTGCGCTCGGCTATGTGAGAGTAAACTCTCCATCGCACTCACTGGCAAAAACTTTGCAAAAACTTTGCAGCAATAATGAACCCTATGTTTAACTTTATCAGATGAAATTTGCTATTGTATGACTAAAAAAAGTTTATTTTTCGTGGCTCTGGTTTCTCTGCTGATCGTATCCTGCGGCAGCCCCTCTTCCGACTATTGTGTGTTGAAGGGAACCATCAAGGGCGTCAGCGACGGCGCCAAGCTTGAGTTGCAGGATTTCTGGAATCATTGCAAGGTTGTCGGCACTGCCGTGGTGAAAGATGGTACCTTTGAGTTTCATCCGAATGTAAACGCCCCGACCCACGTGTTTCTGTATCAGGATGATTTACAACTGCAGGATTTCTTCCTCGAGGAGGGAACGGTCATCGTCGATGTGGATGCGAGTGAAGGTGACAATTACGGACCGGGAGTTCAGGGCACACCATCCAATGATGTCTTATATCGTTACCGTCTGTTGAAAAGACAGGGCCAGCAAGAGGCCATGGAAACTTTGGTGGACTCCGTCTTTGCTGCGGAGCAAACCGGTCCGTTGGCAGTAATGTTTGCTGATAGCCATCTCAAGTCTGCCTTTGAGACCTTGGGTGCTTTGGAGAAATTGTCTCCTGAGTTGGCTCACCTGCCATTCGTTGAAAATCTGAAAGAAGAACTCTCTTTATTGGTAAAGACGGAGCCCAGAGCAGATTATCAACCGCATTACATAGATCTCGAGTATGCTGATGTAACGGGCAATCCAATCAGTCTGAAGTCCGTCGTGGAGAATCCGAAGAATCGATATGTCCTGTTGGACTTCTGGGCTACGTGGTGCGGACCGTGTGTCAGGTACTTTCCCGAGATGAAGGAGATTTATGCCAAGTACCATGAGAAGGGACTGGAGATTTACTCTGTCTCCATCGATTCCGAAAAAGGAAAGTGGAAGTCATTCCTGAAAGAAAACAACATGGACTGGATCAGTGTCTTGGATGACAAGGGAGGAAGGAAGACGAGCAAGGTTTGGGAAAACTATGCCATCACCGTCATTCCGATGTTTTTGCTGATAGACGGCAACACCGGTGAGATACTCCTCCGTGATAATCACCCGGACCTGAAGGCCGTCCTTTCCGAACTGCTGCCTGGTAAATAAAAAAATGGCCATAATATAGGAAAAGACCTACTATGAATAGTGTTCGCTGTTGCTTAAGCCCCAAAGGGGCATTAAGATTACAGGCAGGTGGTGGAGCGCAGCGAAACCCCTGCAATGATGATTGTAACGATCAAAACCCTGAAAGGGTGACAGATTCTGTCATACCTTCGGTATTTAGTAATAGCGAACCTTTTCGCAGGGGTTCACGCTTCGCTTCACCCCTGCCTATGTTCTGACGCACTTTCAGTGCTCTTGTTCAACTGATATATCATTGATAAAAGAAATAGATAAAGCTATGAAAAAATATCTCATGTGTATCATCCTCTGCTTAGGCATGACCATCGTTGCCGTGGCACAGCAGATCATTCCTCAACCCGTGTCGGTCACCATGGGCAAGGGATTGACAGGAAAAGATGTCCGTACCGTGACTGTCATTGATCCTGCTTTTCTCCAGAAAGATGGATATCAGATCATCATCGGCAAGAAAATCCAGATCAAAGCCCAGAGTGAGGCAGGACTGCAGTATGCCCATGAGACGCTCTCACAGTTACGCGCACAATATGGTGAGGCACTGCCTCAGATGAGGATTACCGACTTTCCCCGTTTTGAGTGGCGGGGACTAATGCTCGACTGCGCGCGTCATTTCTATACCCTCGAATATCTGAAGAAACAGGTGGATCTTCTGGCACATTACAAGATGAACCGCCTGCATCTCCACCTCACCGACGACCAGGGGTGGCGCATAGAAATCAAACGTTATCCGGAACTGACACAACAGGGTGCCTGGCGGGAATTCAACAAACACGACTCCATCTGCTTAGAGAGATACAAAGATCATCCGGAGTTTGCCCTCGACCCTCGTTTCATCATCCACCATGGCGGCAAGACCCTCTACGGAGGATACTACACACAGGAACAGTTGCGTGATCTGGTACGTTATGCCGCTGAACGCCACGTGGAGATTATCCCTGAGATAGATATGCCCGGTCATACCCAGGCGATATCAGCCCTTCACCCAGAGTTCACCTCTACCGGTGAGGCAAAATGGGGGAACGTGTTCAGCTACCCGTTGTCTCCGGCAAAGGAAGAGGTGTATGAGTATTTACAGCATATCTTAGACGAGGTACTCGATATCTTCCCGTCGCATTATATCCATATCGGGGCTGATGAGGTGGAGAAAGACACCTGGAAGCAGGATGATGCCTGCAAAGCCCTGATGCAGCAGGAAGGGATAGAGAGTTACGAAGCCTTGCAGAGTTATTTCGTGCATCGTATTCAGCAATACCTCGAGAGCAAAGGTCGGGAGATTATCTGCTGGGATGATGCCATGGAGGGAGGCTTAGACCCTAAGGCTGACGTGATGTATTGGCGTCACTGGATTGCCGGCGTACTGGACAAAGTGGTGAAGGGTGGTCATCATATCATCTTCACACCCGGCTCACCCATGTATATCGGGCATTCCGGCAGACCGATGTATGAGATCTACCATTACGACGGCTTTGAGAATATCCCGCAGGAACAGCAACATCTTATCCGGGGCGGACAGGTCAGTCTGTGGGGAGAGGGCATGAGCAGCTTCCGTCTTGCCGACCAGTGTATCTATCCCCGTATGCTGGCACTTGCCGAGCGCCTCTGGACTCCTGAGGGGCAGACCGACTGGAAGTCGTTCAAGAAACGTCTCGAACAGGAGAAGAAATGGCTTGCCGCACATGATGTGGTCTGCGGGAAGACCGTGTCAACACTCAACCTCATGCAGAAGACCGATCTCGACAAACGCCAGATGGAGGTAACCTTCGACTCTGACTTTGCCGATGCTGACATACGATATACCCTCGACGGCACGACACCGACGAGCACGTCAATGGCCTATACCGATGAACCTATCTGTGTGAAGGAAGGGGAAGCGGCTGTGGAGCTGGTTGCCGCTGTCATGGTGGACGGTGTGCCTCAGGAACCCTTTTCCCGTCGCCGTCTGGAGTATCACAAGGCGGTAG
>JAEEZP010000269.1 GCA_016291915.1 Prevotella sp.
AGAAACAATAATAATAATCATTCAGTAAATACACGCGTCGGGGCAATAGCCAGTGTGAGCAAGAGCAACAACACTACTTCCGCAGGCGGACACTTCGGAGGACGTCGCTAAACAACAACTCTCTCTTCAAACGAAAGGCTGGAAGCAATTCCAGCCTTTTTAAGTGTAAAGATAAGAGTGTAGAGATGATAGTGTAGAGTTATGATTACCCTTGGGGACTGGTTCTGTGATGTGCCTGTCCCCGCCAATGATGCTCTTCTTTACTGGAAAAGGTGATCCTTAGGCGTAACTTGTGTGGGCACGCCGGCCTTTCCTCCGAAATGACAGTTTTGGAAGATGATATCCTCGGTATCGTCCATGCTGACGGCATTCTTCACTTCCCCGATCTCTACATTGCGGAAAGAGATGTTACGCAGTGGCTTGGCCTTGGTTCCTTGTAGCGCAATACCGGCGGCACGTGCTTTATTACAACGGAGTCCGTCAACGAAGATATTTTCCACTGTGGAGAAATGCTTACTCTCTGCCCCCTCGCCGGCATACATGCTGGTGACATAGAAGAGATCCTCCACCTCATCAAACACACAGTTGTTCACATAGATATCCCTGACAAAACCACCTCTGTCAGGGTTCGTCTTGACATAGATACCCCGTTTGCAATAACCGGCATAGTCGCAGTTCTCGATAAACACATTCCGTACACCTGCCGACATCTCACTGCCGATCACCACCGCATGCAAGCCCTTGAAATGGCAGTTGCGGATGATGATATTCTCCGAGGGCATCGCCGTAGCCCAACCGTCGTTATCCCTGCCGCACTTGATAGCCACGTTGTCGTCCCCATTGTTGAAATACACGTCTTCAATAAGAATGTTTCGTGAGTATTCTGGATCGATACCGTCGTTGTTTACCAGCTTGGCATCGTAACGGATACCCCTGCAGATGATGTTCTCGCTTTGCAGCAGATGCACGCACCAGAAGGGTGCGTTGGTGATGAAGACACCCTCGATGGTGATGTTCTTACACTGGAAAAACTGCACGAGATGAGGCCGCAGCCAATAACCCTCACCGAAGTTACGCTCGGCAATAGGTATTTCCTGGTGGTTCATCTCCCTGCTCAGTTGCTGTCCTCTCTTCTGGTTGGGTTTCCAGGTAGAAAAGGTGGTAGAGGCATTGCCATCGATGGTTCCCTTACCGATGATTGATACATCATGCAACTGATAACCATAGATAAACGGACTGTAGTTCTGCAGGAAGGTTCCCTCCCACCCCGTCTTCACCATCGGCAAGTAATATTGTGGATCGGGGGAGAACATCAATGTAGCATCTTCCTGTAACTCCAGACAGACATTACTCTCAAAGTGAATAGGTCCTTTGATATAGTAAGTACCAGCCGGCACGATAATATGTGCCCCACCCTTCTTCTTCGCCAGTCTCATTGCCTTGTCGAAAACTGGTTTACAGTCTTTCTTTCCATCACCTTTAGCACCCATCTTCAGGATGCTCACCTCGTAAGCCGGTATCTTTGCCCCACTTATCTCACTGAGGATGGCATCCCGCTTGGCAATGCGATCCTGATCATCCGCATATATCTGCTGTACTCCCGTTATCAGACAAAGCAACAGCAACACTTTCCATTTCATCATCATAGTTTTCTATTTTTCAGACAAAGATAAACATTTTTTTTGACAACCAAACATATTTCCGATGCTTCGGACACTTATTTGGTCTTTTTTGTTGTTATGTCCGAAATACTCTTTCCTGTCCATACATACTAAACAGAAAAACAAGCATAATCATTGCGGAGAATGATATGAGGTATATCTTTGCATTAGAAACGACGACACAGTGTCGCCGCAAAGTAAACAATTAATAATAAAAAAATACGATTATGAAAAGAATTAAGTTTTTAGCAATGATGTTTGTAGGTCTGTTGATCTCCACCATGAGTTTCGCCGATGACCGTCCAGTACCAGTCAATCAACTCCCTGCTCCCGTGCATACCTTTGTCAAGCAGCATTTCCAGGGTCAGACTATCCTCTATGCCGAGAAAGACAACAACCATTACGAGTGTTTCCTGAGTGATGGCACACAGTTGGACTTCTACTGTAAGGGTGATTGGAAGAAGGTGGATACCGAAAATATGTCAGCTGTTCCCGCTGTACTCATTCCCGCTGCTATCCAGCAGTATATCAAAGCGACTTTCCCCGGAACGATTATTACCAAGATTGAGAAAGAGCGTTATGGTTACGACATTGAGTTGTCGAATGATTTAGAGCTAAAATTCAACCATCAGGGCGTATTGCTTCGTATGGATGATTAGTATAATTCTATCTCATAATCAAAGAGGAGGGCACCCTGGTGTCCTCTTTTTTGATGTTTTCACGTGCAAAGAAGGATTAACGGAGATCAACGGGGGCTCTGAGTTTGAAGATTAAATGGTCATCAAATTGTAGGGGCAGACTTCATGTCTGCCCGTTGCTACCGGTAGGGATAACCCCTACCCCTACGATGGTTATGAGCATTAGTACTTAAACCGATGAGAAAAGGGTACTACAGGCCCGGCCTGTGATACTCTTTTCTCCGACTTTTAGGTACTAATACTTGACTAATTGAGTACTAATTAGTCTAGTAAAGGGTACTAATACTCGACTAATTGAGTACTAATTAGTCGGCTTTTATTAATCAGAAATACACACCAATGAGGAGTTCTCTGCCCGTAGAAGGTGAAAGGTGAACATCATAGGACACATCCTCTCAGCGTCTCCACTCCATCCGCAGGTGATGGAACATCAGGGCACTGCCGCCGCAAGAGCCGGTAAACTGGAAGGATGCGCCATAGTAGGGCTCCTGTTGCATGGTAGTCTGCAGATCCACATGGTCAGCCAGCTCACTCTTTCGTTGTTGTCCCGCTGTCTCCACATGGGCATATAGCTGGTTGCCGACGGTCCATACATGGATGGTACACGGACTGATGAAGCAGGTGGTACTGACGGGTTCACCAATCAGGGTGGTAACGCCATGATCATAGCGCATCAGCTGCATATCCACGGCATTGGCGTATTTTGTTGTCCGGATGATACGGAGGGCGTAGCCGGTGAGTGTCTCTGTGTCAAAGCGGATGCACACATCGAGATACTGTCCGGTAGCACTGGCGAATCCTTGTCCGATCTCCTTGCCCACATCCACCTTCAGTAGGATATCCATGTCGCCCTGCTGTTCTTTCGTGGGGGTATAACGCAGACGGGCGCCTTTTTGTAACTGGATGAGTCCGTAGCCACGATGACCGCCGGAGCCCGACGTATATTGCCAGTTGTTACTCTTAGCCTGCCAATCATAGAAATCCGTATCTTTCGGTTTATAGCCATCGATCGTCCAGCAACCCGGTATCAACAGGGGTTGGTCATCCGACGGGAAGCTCTGGAAGTCGGTTTCCACGATGTTCCACTGTTGGATATCCTCCTGACGTATCATTTGGCTATACAGGATGTTCACGGGTGCACCTTCCTCACTGCGGATGGTTTTCGGACAGATACTTGCCAGGATATATTTCCCTTCATCAGCCGGTTGCAGCCGGTAGGTATATTCCAGTTGGTTGAGCCTGCTTTCAGATACTTTCTTTGCTCCATGCCCCTGTGCATCATCACAACGATACCATGTGATGAGAGAGTGGTCAGGCCGTTCACTGTCTAATTGATAACTTACCTGTAGGAGGTCTTTCTCCAGACGACGGATAACGGGCGTCTTGACAAATGAGGGAGCCGCTACGGTTCGTGGGGCTGCCACTACGGTGAGTGCACTCTGTAATCCGTAGTCGGTGGATATATCTACTAGTGCATTTTTAACACTATCTCCTTGATTAACACTTTTAATATGACAGAAACCATCTTCAGATACCTGGATATTCGCAAGCTCAGAGCATGGGGAATGCCAGAAGAATCCAGACATGTTGACAGGGCGTTGATCGAAGGTTTCTGTTGCTACAGCTACCACCACGGCTGGTTTTCCTTCTTCAAGGGCGAGGGTTCGTTGTGATACCCCTAAGAATGTAGGTAGGTTATGAAGTGGTCTGCCTCTCTCCTGCTCTATCTTCAGGATCTTCTCGCGTACATTCATTGGATCCCACTCATCATTGCCGCCAAGGAGATTGTAGGTGTTGTAGATCGCTTCATCCCCTACCCTCACCTTATAAGCCATCAGTAATGGTTTATGGGTGATGTCAACCGTCACCTCCGGGTGTTCTTCCGACATGCGTGCAGGGCGACCGTTATGAGTGACGTTTGAGATGTAATAACGGACAAACGGTTGTGGTTTGGGTGTCCATCCTAACCGAACGCCCTCCGGTGTATGGAAACGGCAGTCAATCAATGTGAGCGGATTGGTATTTCCCTTGATGAGATACTGATGGGTACGACGGATATCCAGTTCAGAGACAATCGTTCGCAAGTCACAGTCGAACATCACAGCTCCATTCTTATTCGTATGACCAAAGGGCATCGTTCCATAGAAGTCGAAATCGCAGTGCACATAGACGCCATTTGAGCAGAGAGCGTCATCAGTACTCTCGAAATGACAGTTCTCAAAGAGTGTGCGCTTGCCGCCATTCAGCGGACAGGTGTTCAGCCTACTGATGAAGCGACAGTTATGAGCCTCCAGTCGGTCGCCATCGGCAAAAGCCAGTTGTGCCTGGGTGATAGCATCCATACGTTTCTTGCGGTTGAGTGCCGGCAACAAGGGATATTCTAAATCGATATTACAATAGTTGGCGAAGGTGAGGTTGTTCAATGACAGTCCGTCGCCATGGAAATAGAACATCGTGAAGTTACCGTACGAACCCTGCGACTGTCCGCGGTTACTGGCAAATATCACGTTTGCAGGATTTTGTGTCAGTCCGACAATCTTCAACCACGGACAACGGATATGCATGCCGATAGGACTGCCGGAGCCAGATGTCGGTCTTCGTATGGCAGGGTCGTCAGGATCATCCACCCAATAGACATAGGGAGCCACATAGAGGGTCATCCTGTCTTTATCGTTGCTGCAGGCTTTCAGATTTGCCGCAGCCTCCTGAAAGTTACGAAAAACATATTTGTATTTACTACATTCCTTCGTCGTCAGGGTAGCATCAAGATAGATATTCTTCTCATTCAGGAAGATCTTTTTGTTTTGGTATATGATATACGATCCTTTGAAGATGACAGGATCAGTGGGGTCCAACGAGACATGACTCTTCGAATACCCAACGGCACATACGAAACAGCAGATGATTATTAAAGATATTTTTCTCATAACGGATTGTTTTTATTGATGTGATTAATCGGTGATGCGCACCCTACCCTCTGCCAGTTTTAGCAGATCAGGAAGGTCGTAATAGTGTAATGCACCGGGAACAATATTTCTCAGCATGTCGTATTGCATGGGTTGCAGCAGGTAGTCACGCCACGTCTTGATACAACGGGTGAGCGTAGCTCTGCTGATACGGTCATCGAGAACAGCTGCATGGAGGACCACCGGACCGTATAAACCGTCGGCCACCACCTCGATGCGATGATTCTTTAGAGATTCATTTTGCGTACAGAAATTCAACAAGGTGTGCATATCAGTTACCCGCTGTCCGACCAGCGGCCATCCGATATGCAGACTGACAGCAGCGATACGGTAATCACTGTTCCAGTATTTTGTGAGGTTATAGTTATAAGGATCTTCGGTTTCCCCCACCCCACGGAAGTCAGCTGCCACGATAATGCGACCGTCAGACACGAAATCCTGTTTGAGATAGTCTTGCAGATACCACGCTTTGCCTTTCTCACAGAGATGGATCTCTATGGGAGAGTTATCCTTCACATGATCAGGAATCCATACCACAACGGGTATAGGGAACTGCCCGTCGCAGTTCAGTTGGTAACGATACTCCTGATAGCCACGGTTG
>JAEEZP010000270.1 GCA_016291915.1 Prevotella sp.
AAGACAGAAGAAGTGCAGGTACTCAGGGTCGTGTTGAAGGAGTGCGGACTCATCAAGACTCGTGTCGGAAAGTTGTCACTAACGGCTAAGGGTAAGCAATTACTTGTTGACCATAATGAATTGATGCGAACGATAATTCTGTTCCTTTTCAGGGATTACAACACTGGCTGGCTTGATATGTATGAGGACAACGAAGTGGGTAATTTAGGGCGATTGTATTCTTTATGGCTTCTGCATCACTATGGCGCGGATTGGCGCAACACAGGGTTCTATGCTGATGAGTATAGCAAGGCTTTCCCAATGCTAATTGCTGTTCATGGGTATGAATATAGAGTATTCAACCGCCTGTTCCGTTTTATTGGCCTCTGTGAGATAAACGAAAGCGATGATTTCAAGGGGAAGAACTGGGGTAAAGAAGTCCGTAAGACGGAATTACTTGACCTGATGTTTACATTTGAATAGCTTAAATCCACATACTGATCTTGGAGATTAGTTTTACCACATAGTGAACTTTTTGATTGCAATACACAATTGTGGGAATTGTGATGATGTGACACTTTTTCAAGTTTGACAGTATGTGCATAGTGTTAATGATTGATTTGGAGTTGCCATCGATACTCTGATACGAGTGATGAATCATGACCACTGCTTGCTATCTTATCTGGTCAGCCATCCCACCTAACGAAGTAGGGCGGGGTATTAGGCTTCCCGACGCAGAATGTTCATTTGCCGACGCAGAATGTTCATTTGCCCACGCAGAAATGAGAGAAGATGTTTTGTAAAGTTTCTTCAGTGGTTATAGCGCCACCGGTGATAGTCCCTAATTGTTCTATACAGAGGTTCAGATCCTCCGCCAGGAGATCGCCACTGAGGTTGTTTTGCATTCCCTCAATGACTCGTTGAATGCTATCTTTTGCATGGAGGAGTGCATGATAATGACGTGCGGATGTAATGATAACATCATTCTGAGTGATGGCAGGAATGTTTGCTGCTCGGTAGATGACTTCTTCCAGTCGATCGATATTGATGTTGTATTTTGCGGATACCTGGAGGTAAACCGTATTGTCAATATCACCGGAAATAGTCTCTTCCTTTGGTGCTTCTTCTAAATCGATTTTGTTTCGAACAATTATTAAAGTCTTACTTTCAGTTTGTTTCTTAAATTCTTTGATATCTAAATTATTAGGCAAGCTGTCAACAACCCATAGTATAAGTGTTGCCTCATGCATTTTCTGATAAGCTTTCTCAATGCCTATCTTTTCAATCTCATTGTCAGTGGATCGTAAACCGGCTGTATCAATAAACCGGAATGTTACGCCATGTATTTGTATGTTATCCTCTATAACATCCCGTGTAGTTCCGTGAATAGAAGACACAATCGCCTTATCTTCATGTAGGAATCTGTTGAGCAAGGTTGATTTTCCAACATTCGTCTTTCCTACGATAGCGACAGGAATTCCTTGTTTAATGGCATTACCTGTTTCAAAAGAGTGGGCGAGGCTGGTGATTCTATTGTCAATTCTTTTCGCAAGTTCCAACAGCGTGTCACGATCTGCAAATTCCAGATCTTCATGGTCAGAGAAATCAAGTTCCAACTCAAGTAAGGATGTCATCTCCAAGAGTTGGTTTCGTAACTTTGAGAGTTCTGAAGAGAAATTGCCTCGTAGTTGTGAAAGCGCTATTTGATGTGTTGCCTTATTAGTGGATGCGATAAGATCAGCCACAGCTTCTGCTTGGGAGAGATCCATCTTGCCGTTGAGAAAAGCCCGTTGCGTAAACTCGCCCGGTTCTGCCATACGACAACCATTGGCAATAAGAACTTCCAGTATCTTAGCAATGATGTATGAAGAGCCATGACACGATATCTCTGCAGAGTCTTCGCCCGTGTAGCTATGCGGATTCTTAAAGATGGATACCAATACTTCATCTATAATTTGCGATGAAGTTTGTTCGTTAGAAGGAAAAACTACATTACCATAGTGGAGGGAGCGAGTAGGTAGTTGCCCTATCGTTTCATAACTTACCGATTGACTTTTGAATATACGCAAAAGAATGGGAAACATTTCTTTTCCCGAAATGCGAATAATGGCAATTGCGCCCCCAGCAGGTGTTGCGAGGGCGCAAATGGTATCGTTGTTCATGATTTTCGATGTCATGATTTGACGAACAATAGTTTAGTTATTCCTTGTCTTCTTTCTTGCCTTTCACGATATTGCCGAGAGCTTCGGTAGCTTCATCGTTTAGGTTGACGTTACGTGTCGTTACAGCCTCAATGCTACCAGCCTTCATGATGTCGGCCATGTCAACACCCGTAGCTGATTTCAACACATCGAATGCTTGCTTGATAGCCACGGGAACATTTCCACTCATAGCACTAATTCCGTTACCGTCAGAACTATAGATGTTCACATCCTTGATAGCAGAGATAGGTTTTGCAACGTTCTCTACGATTTGTGGCAGGATCTCAATCATCATCTGGGCGATAGCGGCATTGTTATATTTCTTATATGCCTCTGCTTTTTTATCCATAGCCAAAGCCTCAGCTTCACCTTTCTTTTGGATGGCGTATGCTTCAGCTTCACCTTTTGCCTTGATACCCATAGCCTCTTGTTCCAAGCGATAACGGGCAGCATCAGATTCTGCATTTTGTGCCAATGCTCTTTGTTCTGCTTCATATTTCTGAGCTTCTGCCACGCGTTTACGTTGTTCAAGGTCGGCAGCGGCATCAATTTCCACCTTATATTTATCCGCATCGGCACGTTTCTCAATTTCAGCAATCAGTTGGTTTTGCTTAATCTCAATCTGCTCCTTCGAAAGAATTTGTTCCCGTTTGGTCTTTTCGATTTGAGCCTCTACTGTCTTGATGTTAATTGTTTTCTGTTGTTCTTGTTGTTGGATGGCGTATGCGGCATCAGCATCAGCTTGAGCCGTATCAGCTTCCCGTTTCAGGGCAGCCTTCCTAAGAGCCAAATCATTGTTCTTTACGGCAATGGCAGTGTCTGCGTCAACACGTGCGTCGTTGGCATCCTTGTCAGCATGAGCAACCTGAATCTTCACATCACGTTCGGCGTTGGCACGGTTGATGCTGGCATCTTTCTTTATTTTTGCCGTGTTGTCAGCACCCAAGTCATGAATCAATCCCTCCTTATCAGTTACGTTTTGGATATTGCAAGAAATGATTTCTATACCCAACTTAGCCATGTCGGGTTGTGCCTTTTGCATCACTTGGTCGGAGAATCCGTCGCGGTCGGTGTTCAGGGAACGCAAGTCAAGTGTACCGATAATTTCACGCATGTTACCTTGCAAGGAATCCTGAAGTTGTTCGGCGATTTCTAAAGGTGTCATATTCAGGAAGTTCTTGGCAGCCAGGCGAGTTCCTTCAGGATTGGGCATCACTCGGATTTTGGCCACTGCATCTACGTCAACGTTGATGAAGTCATTGGTTGGCACACTCTCTTCGGTTTTAATATCCACTGTAATTTGTCCCAAATAAACCTTATCAAGGCGTTCGAAGAATGGAACCCGAAAACCACCCGAACCAATCAAAACGCGTGGTTCCTTGCTCAAACCAGAGATGATAAACGCATACGATGGGGGAGCTTTTACGTAAGAAATGAAGATAAATACGAAGAGTATGAATAAACATACGCCAATTATTATTATCATTGTTAGGTCCATTATTACATTATTTTAGTGAAACATTATATTCTTTCTAACACCAGTTTGATCAGCGTGTCAATACTGTTCTTGTATTCTGTATTCATCTTCTGCGCATAACGGTTAGCGATAACCATGCAACAGGTCATGGCATCATGTCCCAGCAATGATGCAAGTCCTGCGAGTGCTGAGCTCTCCATCTCGAAGTTGCATACCTTCATGCCATCATATTCGAAGGATTCGACCTTCTCATTCTGGGTGGGATCTGCTAAAGGAATACGTATCTGTCTGCCTTGAGGGCCGTAGAAACCGCCACAAGAGATAGTATATCCACGAACCATCTCCTCACCGGCTATCTTGTCGATAAGCTCAGGATTGGCCACTGAGACGTAGGGTGCACCTTTGATGGGATCCCATTTCATGTGCTCCTTAAATGCTGCTTCCATCTTCAGGTCACATACCTCATTACGTCCGGCATAGAAATTAAGTAAGCCGTCGAAACCAATACTTTTCACAGAAGCGATGAAAGTACCCACGGGAGTAAAGGGCTGCAGACCACCACAGGTTCCTATACGGACCATCGTAAGTGTACGGTGCTCTTCCTTCTCAGTACGTGTAGCATAATCAATATTTGCAAGAGAGTCGAGTTCGGTTACAACAATATCGAGGTTATCACAGCCTATACCATGGGATTGTGCTGTGATACGTTTTCCCTGATAATAACCGGTGATAGTATGGAACTCCCGGCTGCTTACCTCACATTCAATTTCATCAAAGTGAGCTGCAACAGTATTTACTCGTGCAGGATCACCAACAAGAATCACCTTGTCAGCCAACTGTTCTGGCTTCAGATGCAGATGAAAACAACTGTTATCTGCATTGATGATGAGTTCTGATTCAGGAAAGTATTTTTTCATAATTGCAATTATTGGTTAATAGTCATATTTTCGGCATTACGGATCTGCTTTTCCATATCCTTGATATCCTGCTCTGTCTGTTCGAGCGTCTTCTCCAGATCCAGGATGGTAGGTGTCAGTCGTGCTCTTGTTACCTCACTGCCTCCGGCATATTGATCACGTAAAGATTCCAGTCGCTCATTATCAGCTGCAAAACGCTCTTGTGTCTGAATCAATGACAAAAACAGCTTCTTGGCAGATGAAGACTTAAACTGACTGACTTGTCGATAGGTTACATTATCATTAATGACAAAACGGATATTGTCATCACTGTTTGTTTGTTGCAGATGTTCTCTCATCTGTAAGACTCGCTGGAGAGCATCTTCTCTTTTCTGATTGTCTGTCCATGTGTCACTGATCGATTCAATAGCAGCAAATCGTTTCACTTGTGCTTCATCATATTCTGATAAATCATAGTTCCTACGTGTCTTATTCGGGATGAATGTATAGATACATACTTTACCTTCCGGTTGCCTGCGGTCGGTCACGAACCATCCTATATTATCTGTTTCGTCTTCCAGATACATATAGTCGTTTGCCGGTGAGTTGAAGGGAAGACCGATGTTCTCCGGCCGGAAATAGGTTCCCGACTCAGCATCATAACGTGTAACATAGATATCATAGCCTCCCAGCGTGTTGTTACCTCCTTTTTGACCGAAATAGAGGGTAATGCCGTCTGCCATCAGATAAGGATAATTCAGCGGATTCGAATAGGAGAGTCCTTCCAGACGTTTACCTTTTGTCCAGTTCGTTCCCAGTTTGTCGATAGTCCCTATCTCTGCCTTTCCTGCTGCATCAGCCACAGAATAGTAAGCCCTATTTTTAAATTCATTGAGCCATACATAACTGTCAGAGTGCCCGGAAGTGCCAAAGAATGCATCATAGTACATCAGTGAACCGCATTCAGAGGGTAGGGGGATGTAGTTGATGAACTGCTCTTTGTCAACCACGATACTGTCAATAATCATCACTTGCTGTGTGGAAGACAGCATATTTTCAAAAAGCAGTTCTTCCGGTGTGGGCACTTTCTCCTCAACCACTACTTTGGGTTTTGCTTTCGTATTTGTCTTTCTTTTCTGTGCGTTACCGTCGATGACGCACATACAAAGGCATATCAGTAATAGAGCTTTAACTAATTTCATTTCAGATTATTCTTTTACAAAAAACAAAGATACAATGTTTTTTTGTAAAATGCAAATCATTAAGATATTTTTGTTCTTATGAAATACCTTTTGATATGATAAGATGCCGATGTCATCTCTCCATAAACACCAGATATACTGCACAGATAATCAGTAGGAAAGCTAATAAATGGTTCCAGTGAAGGTTTTGGTGTTGGAACATGATATTGGCGATAACACAGAAAACAGCCAGTGAGACAGCCTCCTGGATTACTTTCAGTTGAACCAGCGTGAACGGTCCGCCATTACCCTCAAAACCGAGTCTGTTGGCTGGCACCTGACAGCAGTATTCAAAGAATGCAATACCCCATGAAAAAGCGATGACACCAATCAAGGGCCAACTGGCACTGACTCCATTTTCCTGCAGGCGCAGATGTCCGTACCATGCCACAGTCATAAAGATATTACTTAGAATCAAAAGCAAGATAGTGTATAATCCATTCATATGAATAACTTTTTAAAATTTTGCAAAAGTACTTCTTTCTTTAAGAATGACATAACAATTAACATAGTTTTATTGTTTAACACCTGAAAACATGACTCATTATGAAGATCATAGTTTATTTATTGTTTTTCAAAACATATAAGATTAGTAAATAAAACAGTAATATATATGTTTATATTTTGTTTATTATTCGTATATTTGTAACAGATTAACAAACTAATAGTAATTTTACATTTTATGATTAACGATTTCATTTATGACATCCCGGTAAGGGTGTATTTTGGCAAGGATCAGTTAAAACACTTGGGTGCTGAATTGAAAAAATATGGCACACGTGTGCTGATGACTTATGGTGGTGGCTCCATCAAACGCATGGGACTCTACGACCGTGTGGTAAAAGTCGTCAAGGAAGCCGGTCTTGAACTCTTCGAATTGTCGGGTATTGAGCCTAATCCCCGCATAGACTCCGTTCGCAAAGGTGCTCAGATGTGCAAGGATCATCATATTGATGTACTGCTGGCTGTTGGTGGTGGCTCAACGATTGATGCAACAAAGTTCATGGCTGCCGGTGCATGTGTGGATCATGACCCATGGGAGTTCCTCGATTATGCTAAACAAGCACCGATTGAGCGTGCATTACCGATTGTTACTATTCTTACACTCTCTGCCACGGGTTCAGAGATGGATACCGGCGGGGTGATCAGTAACCCTGAAACAAAGGACAAGAATGGAAGACTGGCTCCGGCAATGCTTCCTAAAGCATCTTTCCTTGATCCTACAAATACTTTTACTGTTCCTCCATATCAGACAGCCTGCGGGTCTGCCGATATCATGTCGCATATTATTGAGGTATATTTCAATATGAATCAGGATCTTTTCATGCTTGACTGTTTTATGGAAGGACTGATGAAGACGATCGTGAAATATGCGCCCATAGCGATGAAAGAACCAGACAACTACGAAGCACGTGCTAATCTGATGTGGACTTCATCATGGGCTATCAACGGCTTTGTGGATGGTGGAAAACGTCAGGCATGGTCATGTCATCCGATGGAGCATGAATTGTCTGCTATCTATGACATCACACATGGATTGGGCCTTGCCATCCTCACTCCACGCTGGATGGAGTATTGTCTGGATGAGACGACGGTATCTAAATATGTGCAGTTTGGCACGAATGTTTTCGGCATCGATCCAACACTTGAGCCTATGGACATTGCTCATCAGGCTATTGACTGTCTGAGTCATTTCCTTTTTGACACCATGGGCTTAAAGCGTACATTACCTGAAGTAGGTATCGATGAGACACATTTTGCATTGATGGCAAAGAAATCTGTTGGCGGTGGTACATTACCTGGTTTCAAGCCACTTCAGCAACAAGATGTTGAAAATATCTACAGAATGTGTATGAAGTGATTCTTGCTATACAATCCATATGAAAAGGTACTTTTTTAGTGCCTTTTCTTTTTCTCGATAGCTATCTATAAAACAATTAAAGGGAAGGTATTGTTATAAATAGAAGTCTTTTTCTTCTACAATAGTTTTTTCAGAAAAAGGTTGTCAGGTTGTCAAAACCCGCTGTAGCAAAGGGCGTGCAACCTGTTGGAGGCTGTCAAAGGTTGACATGAGGTTGTCACGATGTTACGCAGTAACATCAGATTTTCGAGAGAATTGGAGAGAAAAGGGTACTAAAAGCCCGGTCAAAGGTACCCTTTTGCCATGAATTCTCGAGAGAATTCAAGAGCAATAGTCATAAAACAGAATATCAGCTATTATTAAATGAAATCCCGAATGGCAACGAAACCATTCGGGATTTTCTTCAATATCATCTTTTACTCGCCTTGAAGTTGCTTGTCCATTGCGGCGGCGGCTTTTCTTCCGTCACCCATAGCAAGGATCACAGTGGCACCTCCACGTACGATATCACCACCGGCAAATACTGTCGGACGCGAACTACGCATCTGATCATTCACCGCAATAGTGTTCTTCCTACCCAATTCAAGTCCCTTAATAGATTTTGGAACTAGAGGATTAGGACTGACACCTACAGCCACGATTACCTGGTCGACATCCAATGTCACAGTCTTTCCTTCTACAGGAACAGGTGAACGTCTGCCGGAAGCATCCGGTTCTCCAAGTTGCATCACCTGCAATACTGCTTGCTTAACCGCTCCTTTCTCATCAGCAATATATTCGATGGGGTTATGGAGGGTAAGGAAGTTGATGCCTTCTTCCTTAGCATGCTTTACCTCTTCCAGACGTGCTGGCATCTCTGCTTCACTACGACGGTAAACCAGGGTTACATTTGCACCCAGTCGTTTGGCTGTGCGGCAAGAGTCCATAGCCGTGTTTCCACCACCCACAACCATCACATTAGTAGCTGGATTGAGAGGCGTGTCTGTAGTGGGATTAGCTGCATCCATCAGATTTACACGGGTAAGATACTCGTTTGATGACATGATATTGATGGCATTCTCACCGGGGATATTCATGAAGTTTGGCAAACCAGCACCGGAACCGACAAAGATACCCTTAAATCCCTGATTCTCCAATGTCTCGACACTGATGGTCTTACCGATGATCACATCCGTCTGGAAGTGAACACCCATCTTCGCAAGGTTGTCTATCTCCACGTCAACGATAGCGTTGGGCAGACGGAACTCTGGGATACCGTATTTCAACACACCGCCAATCTCATGTAAAGCTTCGAAAACATACACGTCATATCCTTTCTTTACCATATCACCGGCAAAGGAAAGTCCAGAAGGACCAGAACCAACAACTGCAATCTTAATGCCATTGGCAGGAGCAATCTCTGGTAACGAGATATTTCCACTCTCACGCTCATAGTCGGCTGCGAAACGCTCCAGATAACCGATAGCTACGGGTTGACCGCCACTCTTCAGGTGGATACACTTGCTCTCACACTGTTTCTCCTGTGGACAGACACGACCACAGACAGCGGGTAGGGCAGAGGTGTTCTTCAATACCTTTGCAGCAGCAAGGAACTGACCACGCTCAATATTCTTGATAAAAGAAGGAATGTCAATGTTTACGGGGCATCCTTCTACACACGTGGGTTTCGGACAATCCAGACAGCGTTTGGCTTCTGTGAGTGCCATCTCCTTGGTCAGACCTGTGTTTACTTCTTCAGTACGCGTCGTCGCACGATAGACTGGATCTAACTCAGGCATGATCACACGAGGAATCGCCATGCGCTCTTTCGGTTTCATTGACTTCCTTAATACCTGACGCCATTCTGCCTTATTGTCGGTGAGGATATCGATAGTGTCATTCGTAGGATCATCATCCATCACAACATCATTTGTTGTCTCTGCAGACACTGTCTTTTCTTCATGGTCGAGATGCTCTTCAAAATGTTCCAGTTCTTCCTGCTCTTCGCGTTTGAATGTGCCCATACGTTTGAACATCTCATCCCAGTCAACTAATGAACCGTCGAACTCAGGACCATCGATACATACAAACTTTGTCTTTCCGCCGATTGTCAGACGACAAGCACCACACATTCCTGTGCCATCAACCATGATTGTGTTAAGACTCACCTCACAAGGGATGTTATGTTTCTGAGCCGTGAGATTAGAAAATTTCATCATGATGGGAGGACCGATAGCAAAAACTTTGTCGATATGCTCCTGTTCGATAAACTTCTCAATACCTACAGTAACTACTCCTTTCTCACCATAACTGCCATCGTCTGTCATGATGATAACCTCATCTGCTGATTCACGTACAGCATCTTCCAGAATAATCAGCTCTTTTGAACGTCCAGCCAACACAGCCAGCGTACGGTTGCCGGCAGCCTTCAGGGCCTGGATGATGGGCAACATAGGGGCGATACCCAAACCACCACCTGCACAAACGACCGTTCCGAAATTCTCGATGTGAGTAGGATTTCCCAATGGACCTACTACATCAGCAACTTGGTCGCCCTCATTGAGCATACAGAGTTTTTTCGATGATAATCCTACCTGCTGTACGACAAGTGTGATCGTTCCTTTCTCAATATCAGCACCTGCAATGGTCAGTGGCATACGCTCACCTTTTTTATCAACACGTACGATGACAAAGTTGCCGGCTTTACGACTCTTTGCTATCAGTGGTGCTTCAATCTCGAAAAGGAATACCTTCTCGGAGAATTGTTCTTTCCTAACAATTAAATTCATAATGTTCGTATGTAGGTTAATATATTATTAATCAGTCGATGATCTCAAAGCCTGTATAAGGAACCAGTGCACGAGGTACACGAATGCCTTCTTCCGTCTGGTTGTTTTCCAATATAGCAGCTACGATACGTGGCAATGCCAAGGCAGAACCATTGAGGGTATGGCAGAGCTCTGGCTTCTTCATTCCTTCACCACGGTAACGGCACTTCAGTCGGTTAGCCTGATAGGTGTCGAAATTACTTACTGAAGATACTTCCAACCAGCGTTTCTGTGCTTCGGAATATACCTCGAAGTCATAACAGATTGCTGAGGTAAACGACTGGTCACCACCGCAAAGTAATAAGATACGATAAGGAAGTTCCAGCTTCTTCAACAATCCTTCTACATGTTCCAGCATCTCTTTATGACTCTCTTTAGAGTGCTCCGGCGTGTCTATACGTACAATCTCAATCTTTGAGAACTCGTGCAGACGGTTCAAACCGCGTACGTCCTTACCATAAGAACCTGCTTCTCTTCGGAAACACTCTGTATAAGCACAGTTCTTAATAGGTAAGTCTTTCTCGTCGATAATGACATCGCGATAAATATTGGTTACGGGAACCTCAGCTGTAGGGATCAGATAAAAATCGTCAACCTCACAGTGATACATCTGTCCTTCTTTATCAGGTAACTGTCCAGTACCATAACCACTGGCAGCATTCACAACCGTTGGTGGAATGATCTCTGTATATCCGGATTTCCTGGCTTCATCAAGGAAGAAATTGATCAGTGCACGCTGCAGGCGAGCACCCTTTCCGATATATACCGGGAAACCGGCTCCGGTAATCTTTACACCTAAGTCGAAGTCAATGAGATTGTATTTCTTAGCCAATTCCCAATGGGGCAATTTAGCTTGTTCAACAACAGGATTGGCATCCCAGTTCCCTACGGTATCACCCTCATGGCATTCGCGAAGATTACTCTTAACCACATGGTTATCTTCTGCTGTCTTACCCTCAGGTACTTCATCATAGGGGATATTCGGAATCTGACAGAGTAGGGTAGTCAACTCGTGCTGTGCCTGATTCATCTGTTCCTCTAACTGTCTGTTGGTCTCTTTCAGTTCTGCAACAGATGCTTTGATTTTCTCAGCTTCCTCTTTTTGACCTTGTTTCATCAGTCCGCCGATCTGGGCAGCCATCTTCTTGGCATTTGAGAGGTTAGCGTCTAATTGCTGTTGTGCTACGCGGCGTTTACGGTCAACATCCAAAACATTCTGTATAGCCTCTTCAGCATGGGGGAAATGTTTCTTGTTCAAACCATTAATCACGCGTTCGGTTTCCTCAGTGAGGAGTTTCAATGTAAGCATAATCTATTTTCTTTTGAATTCAAAATAAAAGTGCTGCAAAGTTACTAAATTTCTGAATAAGCGAGAAAATTTTTTATTTATTTATTATCATGGGCATGAAGAAAATATTCGATAAACGATCATAATATATAAATATGCATTTTATATAAAAAGCAGAAATCCCAAATCTCGGAAGATTTGGGATTCTGTTGTTTGTTTGGAATAAGTTGTTTACTAATTTATGCTTCGGGTTCTGGTATTACAGATACCGTGCTCTTGTTCTTGCGGCCTTTCTTGAAGTTAACCGTACCATCAACAAGTGCATACAAGGTATCATCCTTGCCAATACCTACATTGTTACCCGGATTGTGATGAGTACCACGCTGACGTACAATCACATTACCAGCGATAACCTTCTGTCCACCCCAAATCTTTACGCCGAGTCGCTGTGCAGCACTCTCGCGTCCGTTCTTAGAACTACCAACACCTTTTTTATGAGCCATTTCTAAGTCCTCCTAATTAAACGATTAATGATTTGATCTCTACTTGTGTGTACTGCTGGCGATGACCGTTCTTCTTGCGATAGTCCTTGCGGCGCTTCATCTTGAAAACAATCACCTTGTCACCTTTAACAAGCGGATTAATTACTTCACACACTACTTTTGCACCTTCTACGGTGGGTGCGCCTACCGTTACAGCTCCCTCGTTATCGATAAGGAGCACTTTGTCGAACTCTACGTTCTGACCTTCTTCAGCATCTCTGAGGTGATTGATGAACAACTTCTGTCCTTCGCATACCTTGAACTGCTGACCGTTGATTTCTACAATTGCGTACATTATTTATTATTATAACGGTTTCTCCGCAAGGCGGACTGGCATTTTGCCGTCACTTATTCGAGCCTCCACGGACTAAATACTAATTAAAAATAATCCTTTCGGACAAATTTGGCTGCAAAATTACTACTTTTTATTTAAACTGCAAAATAATTTCAGTTTATTTTTACTCCATTCGTGTGTATTTTCCTCAAATACAACTGTTTTATCAATTCATTCATTGTTATTTGTCTTTATCCCTTGACATAAAGTAATGAAAATGCATATGTGTATGCACTTTTCTAATGTTGCTTTTTTATCATCGTTTTTGTAGTATTTGCATATAAATAACGATTTTGTCAAGGTTCAATATTATCGACAAAAAAGATAATTATATCGACAATTATATCATTTATTGGATGGTCAACAATTACTTTTTTTGATATTTTTGTAAAAAAGTCTGTTAAAAGTGTTCATATTTAAAAATAATGTTGTATATTTGCAATATCAATCTGGACACACCAATATTTAAGCCATGACGAAATATAACATAACCGAAAAAAAAGAGAAAGAAGCTGCTTATCGTAGTTTAGTAAGTCCTAAGCTGATGGACGAACTGAAGGAGAAGATCCTTGATGTTATTCTTATTCAGAAGAAATACAAAGATAAGAATTATTCTGCCAAGTGTTTGGCGGAAGATTTAGGCACGAATACGAGGTATATCTCTGCTATTGTGAATGTTCGATTCCACTGCAACTATACTTCATTTGTTAATAAATTCCGTATTGAAGAGGCGATGGCTCTTTTGGTAGACCGTCGTTACCTGAATCTCAACATGGAGGATATCAGTGATATGGTGGGCTTTGCCAACCGTCAGTCGTTCTATGCATCTTTTTATAAGATAACTGGAATGACACCGAGACAGTATAAGATGCAACAACTCTCGCAGCATCCTTCAAAGACGGAAGCACCGGTGGAGAAGAAGCGTGGGCGCAAACCCAAACAATAATATGAAGCCTTCAGACTCATTCCATTATACAGATGAGCGTTTTGCTGATATTCAGATGTTAAGGTATCATCTGAATGGTTTTGAACAATTGAGCAGAAGGCAGAGGATTTTTATATATTGTCTTTCACAAGCTACCTTATACGGTAGAGATATTACATTTGACCAATTCGGGAAGTACAACCTCAAGATCAGAAAAATGCTTGAGGTTGTATATTTATATTATAAGGGTGATCGGGATTGCCTGGATTTCCACCATTTCGTTACCTATCTGAAACAGGTATGGTTTTCTATTGGTATCTATCATCATTATGGTAATGAAAAGATCATTCCTTCATTCACATCGGATTATCTTCACACGCTATTGTTGCAGATACCCAAGGAGCACCTGCCTTTGGATACTCTTTCGTTGGATGATTTCTGTGAACAACTCTTTCCAATAATCTTTTCACCCGATGTATTACCTAAAAAAGTTGATATCCGGGAAGGAATAGATGTTGTCCTTTCATCAGCGTGCAATTATTACGATGGCGTTACTCAACAAGAGGTGGAAGATTATTATTTAGCACAAAAAGATAGCAACGATCCCGAACCTCCTTCATACGGGCTAAACAGTACCTTGGTAAAAGAAAAAGGGGTAGTCAAAGAAATCGTATGGAGTGCTGGCGGAAAATATGGGGAAGCAATTAAGCAGATAGTAAAGTGGCTTGGCAAAGCTATGGAATATGCTGAAAATGAAGATCAGAAAAGGTATATTCAAATCCTGATAAACTATTATAATACAGGAGACTTACGCGTTTTTAATCAATATTGTATTGAATGGGTAAAAGAACATCGGTCAACTATTGATTTTGTTAATGGGTTTATAGAAGTCTATAGTGATCCTTTAGGATTGAAAGGTTCCTGGGAAGGTATCGTGGAATATCGTGATGAGGAAGCAACAAAGAGAACTCGTACGATCAGTGATCACGCTCAGTGGTTTGAAGATCACTCACCGGTAGATCCCCGTTTTCGTAAACCCCATGTAAAAGGAGTTACAGCCAATGTTATCAATGCTGCCATGCTGGGAGGTGACGAGTATCCATCAACAGCCATTGGTATAAACCTACCTAATGCGGATTGGATACGTGCGGTATATGGTTCAAAAAGTATTACGATCGGTAATCTTATTGATGCCTATAATAAAGCATCTCACGGCAATGGCTTTAGAGAGGCATTTATTGATGATAAAGAAGTCCTTGCATTGATTGAGGAATATGGTGATATTTGTGATGATCTACATACTGACTTACACGAATGTCTTGGACATGGCAGTGGACAACTGTTACCGGAGACTGACCCTGATGCCTTGAAGAATTATGGCAGTACAATAGAAGAAGCACGTGCTGATCTTTTCGCACTGTATTATATAGCTGATGAGAAATTGGTGGAATTGGGATTATTGCCAAACAACCAAGCGTATCAGTCTGAGTATTATACCTATATCTTAAATGGGTTGATCACTCAACTGGTACGCATCAAACCTGGTGCCCAACTGGAAGAAGCTCACATGCGTAACCGTGCACTCATAGCCCGTTGGTGTTATGAGCAAGGAAAGGACTACCATGTCATAGAAATGTACGAAGGAAAGGATGGTCATTATATCCGCATCAATAATTATCACGCTTTGCGACAGTTATTTGCACGACTCTTAGCAGAGATTCAACGTATTAAGAGTGAAGGAGATTTCTTGGCAGCACAACGGTTGGTGGAAGACTATGCTGTACGTATCGATCCCATTCTCCACCAGGAGATCTTGGATAGATATGAGCGACTCCATCTTGCCCCTTACAAGGGATTTATCAATCCTGTCTTATCTCCAGTCTACGATGATTCAGGAGAAATCTGTGATATCACAGTGGATTACACAGAGAAATACGACCATCAGATGTTACGATATAGCAGGGATTATGGCACATTAATATAATCAGGATTCAAATGGATGTTAACAGTACGGTAAAGACAATCAAACAACAGTTTTTTCTTCGTATGAATGGAGAGACAGCCCGTTCTATGCGTGAGAAAGGCGTTCAGTATCATCTTAACTGGGGTATAAGTCTGCCTGATCTGAAACAGATGGCTGGCAACTACCCAAAGGATTTTGATCTCGCTATTGCCTTATGGAAAGAAGACATCCGTGAATGTAAGATCATGGCACTGATGTTGATGCCCCCGGAAAAGATGTTGCCAGAGATTGTTGATATATGGATGGAACAAACCACTACACAAGAGTTGGCAGAATTATCAGCATTCTATCTGTATCAGTATCTCGATTATGCATCAGTCATCGCATTCGAATGGATAGCGACTGTTAACGAGATAAAACAGATTTGCGGTTATCATATTCTTTCCCGTCTGTTTATGAAAGGAAATGAGCCTGATGAACGGGGTATTCATGAGTTATTAGACCAGATCATTGTTGCATTGAAAGAGGATAACCCAGCTGTCAAACGTGCCGCATATACTTGTCTGCAGCGCTTTTCTCAGTTAGGTGATGTTTATGAAACAATAGCCAACAATGCCATGCATATGAATAATTTAGTTTTTTTATAAAGAAAGATATCTTTTAATTTATAAAAAATAGTAACTTTGCAGGGTGGATTTACGATTATAATGAAAGAGACTGTAAACTCATCCGTCAGGACGATATTAACAAACTATTTGGAGCAGAGTAATCACCGTAAGACGCCGGAACGTTTTGCTGTGCTTGACACTGTATATCGCTTTGACCGTAGTTTCTCCATCCAGGAACTCAGTGAACGGTTGGAAAAAGCAAAGTTTCATGTAAGTCGTGCCACAATCTACAATACCCTGAAACTGCTTCTAAAACTCCGTCTTGTGGTATGTCACCGTCTGGAAGATGGAGTCAAATATGAAGCCTCATACGGGACAGAGAATCATTGTCATCAGGTATGTACAGTCTGTGGTAAGGTAACTGAGATCTCCGTTCCTAATATTGTCAAGGAAGTGAACGAGACCCATCTGCGTCGGTTCAGAAAAGATGGATTCTCATTATATATCTACGGTATATGCAGTACCTGTCAGGCAAAGATTACCCGTAAGCAAAATAAAATGAATAGTACTATTAAATAATATAAAAATGTCACAAGGTAAAGTTGATGTCCTCTTAGGATTACAATGGGGCGATGAAGGAAAAGGAAAGGTTGTTGACGTGTTAACCCCTCTCTATGATGTCGTTGCCAGATTCCAGGGTGGCCCCAATGCCGGTCACACACTCGAGTTTAAAGGTGAGAAATATGTTCTTCGCAGTATTCCCTCAGGAATCTTCCAGGGTGGGAAAGTGAATATTATAGGTAATGGCGTGGTGCTGGCTCCTGATCTGTTCATGGCCGAAGCAAAAGACTTGGAGAGAAGTGGCCATAATCTTCATGCTAACCTGCATATATCCCGTAAGGCACATTTGATTCTTCCCACTCACCGTCTGCTGGATGCTGCTTATGAGGCTGCCAAAGGAAAGGGAAAGGTTGGTACCACCGGTAAAGGTATCGGACCGACTTATACGGATAAGATTTCACGTACCGGACTGCGTGTCGGAGATATCTTCGACCGTTTCGAAGAGAAATATGCAGCTTGCAAGGCTCGTCATGAGGCTATCCTGCAGTCGCTCAACTATACAGATTATGATATCTCGGAAGTGGAGAAGACATGGATGGAGGGTATCGAATACCTGAAACAGTTTAAGATCGTTGATTCAGAGCATGAGATCAATCATCTGTTGCGTGACGGTAAGAGTATTCTCTGTGAAGGTGCCCAGGGTACAATGCTTGATATCGACTTCGGCAGTTATCCTTTCGTAACCTCATCCAATACAGTTTGTGCTGGTGCTTGTACCGGTTTAGGTATAGCTCCCAATAAGATTGGGGATGTCTTTGGTATCATGAAAGCCTATTGTACTCGTGTTGGTGCTGGTCCATTCCCGACAGAACTCTTTGATGAGACTGGTGCAAAGATCCGTGACTTAGGACATGAGTATGGTGCCGTGACCGGTCGTGAGCGTCGTTGCGGTTGGGTTGATCTGGTAGCTCTCCGTTATGCCATCATGATCAATGGCGTTACACAACTGATTCTCATGAAGAGTGATGTGCTGGATGCTTTCGACACGATCAAAGCGTGCGTTGCTTATCGAATAAATGGTGAGATCACCAATGAATTCCCGTTCAACGTGGAAGAAGGTGTAGAACCGATCTACGAGGAGTTGCCAGGATGGAAGACAGAAATGAGTGGTTTCACTAAAGAAGATCAGTTGCCGAAGGCATTCCTTGACTATATCGATTTCTTGGAGAAACAACTGGAAACACCTATCCGTATCATTAGTGTAGGACCAGACCGTGAACAAACGATTATAAGAAAATAATTATATGGCAAATAAACCAAGTATTCCTAAGGGTACGCGTGATTTCTCTCCATTGGAGATGGCAAAGCGTAACTATATCTTTAATACTATCAAAGAGGTATATGCGCTGTATGGATTCCAACAGATAGAGACACCAGCCATGGAGAGTCTTCAGACCCTGATGGGAAAATATGGCGAAGAGGGAGACAAACTATTGTTCAAGGTGCTGAACAGTGGTGATTTCCTTAATAAGGTTTCCGATGAGGAGTTGCAGGAACGTAATGCCCTCCATCTGGCAGCCCGTCTTTGCGAAAAAGGTCTTCGCTATGATCTTACCGTTCCTTTTGCCCGTTATGTGGTGATGCATCGTGACGAACTGCAGTTGCCTTTCAAACGTTATCAGATACAACCCGTATGGCGTGCTGATCGTCCGCAGAAAGGAAGATACCGTGAGTTTTATCAGTGTGATGCGGATGTTGTTGGTTCTGATTCCCTGCTTAACGAGGTAGAACTGATGCAGATTATCGATACGGTATTTACCCGTTTCGGAGTACGTGTACAGATAAAGATCAATAATCGAAAGATTCTTACGGGTATTGCTGAGGTTATTGGCGAGGCTGAGAAGATCGTAGATATCACTGTTGCCATCGATAAGTTGGATAAAATAGGATTGGACGCTGTCAATGCAGAACTGGCAGCCGATGGTATCAGCCAAGAGGCCATCGACAAACTACAACCTATCATCTCTTTGAGTGGTACCAATGATGAGAAGTTGGATACTATTGCTACGGTATTGGCATCTTCTGAGATCGGTATGAAAGGTGTTGAGGAGACTCGTTTTATCCTGAATACATTGAAGACCGCTGATCTCAATAATGAGATGCAGCTCGATCTTACTTTAGCTCGTGGATTGAACTACTACACCGGAGCTATCTTTGAAGTGAAGGCTTTGGATGTTCAGATCGGTAGTATTACCGGCGGTGGACGGTATGACAACCTTACAGGTATCTTCGGTATGCCGGGACTCAGTGGTGTGGGCATCTCCTTTGGTGCCGACCGTATCTTTGATGTGCTGAATACCCTCGATCTGTATCCACAGGAAGCTGTTCATGGAACCCAACTGCTCTTCATCAATTTCGGTGATCGTGAAACGGCATATTGTCTGCCGATAGCTAACGAGATGCGAAAAGCAGGTATCCGTACGGAGGTTTATCCTGATAAGTCAAAGATGAAAAAACAGATGAGCTATGCCAATGCCATGCAAATCCCGTTTGTCGCCTTGGCTGGAGATAACGAGATTCAACAGGGAAAGATAACACTGAAGAATATGATTAGTGGAGATCAGGAGCTCCTCACTCCCACAGAGATGATTACTAAAATTCTTCATTCATGAGAAAAGTTATTTCTTCCCTGATAGCTGTCATCGCCTTTATGGTCTTATGTGCTTTTCAACAGGACCATAAGGTAACGGTCTTTATGATCGGTGACAGTACAATGGCAAACAAAGACACTACTGGCGGCAAACAGGAAAGAGGGTGGGGGATGATGCTCCAGCCTTTCTTCAACGATCCTTATGTTGTCGACAACCATGCTGTGAATGGACGTAGCAGTAAGAGTTTTATTAATGAGGGCCGTTGGCAGGTAATCTTAGACAAGATGCAACCAGGTGATTATGTCATCATCCAGTTCGGACATAATGACGAGAAACCTGCTGTTGATCGGCATACCGATCCTGGTTCTACTTTTGATGATAATTTGAGAAGATTCATTCGTGAGACACGTGAAAAAGGTGGTAATCCCATTCTATGTAACTGTGTGGTAAGAAGGAATTTCCATCGTCAGGTTGATTCTTCTGTTGAGGATGAGTCATTACGTAATGTGAAATACTCTGATGAAGAGGTTAACAGTGATACTCTGATTGATACTCATGGTGCCTATCGCGAAGTACCTAAGTACATCGCTAAGGAGATGAATGTCCCATTTATTGATGCAAACAAGATTACGCATGATCTGGAAGAAGGCTTAGGTGTTGTCAAATCCCGTAAGTTACACATGTGGTTCAAACCGGGTGAGACACCCTCTATCCCTGATGGAAGAAGAGACAATACTCATTATAATATTCAGGGAGCTACGATGGTTGCTTCGTTGTTAGCGCAAGAGATGGCTGATAAAGTTCCTGCTCTCCGTCAGCATATCAATAAGAAAATGATCAAGAAAGCCAAGAAAAATTTTGGTAAATATATCAAAAAAACAAAATAATATTTGTTTTAAAAAACTTTTTTCTTATATTTGCAGCATCTGATAATTAAGAATCATTATTATTAAACAAAAACATTATGAATAAGAAATTTGTTTGTACCGTATGTGGTTATATCCACGAAGGACCAGAGCCACCAGAGAAGTGTCCAATTTGTAAAGTTCCTGCCAGCAAGTTCAAGGAGTTGGTTGAGGATGATAGCGAGTCTTTTGCGACAGTACATACTTTAGGAGCTGCCCGTGACGAGGGTGCTGATGAAGAGATGATAAAAGACCTGAAGAATCATTTCGATGGTGAATGCGGTGAGGTAGGAATGTATCTTGCCATGAGTCGTCAGGCTGATCGTGAGGGTTATCCCGAGATTGCTGAAGCTTTCAAGCGTTATGCTTTCGAGGAGGCAGAGCATGCCAGCAAGTTTGCTGAGCTGTTGGGTGATGTGCTGAAAGACACAAAGTACAACCTCGAAGCTCGTATTGCTGCCGAGCGGGGTGCTTGTGAGGATAAATTCCGTATTGCCCGCAATGCCAAGGCTGCAGGTATGGACGCTACCCACGACACTGTTCATGAAATGGCAAAGGACGAGGCTCGTCACTGCGCTGGTTTCATGGGACTCTACAAGCGCTATTTCAAATAGTTCTGGTTATACAGGCGATGTCCTGCTAAAGAATTAGAAACACAGAGATACAGGGATGCAGAGTTTTTCTCACATTCGCTGTATCTCTTTTTTTATGGTCAAAGGAGTTTGTTCAGGAACCACCAACGTCTTTTCTTCTCTATTCTCGGTTGAAAACGGATATAGGCACGATCATCAAAACTGTTGTTGCCTTTCATCACTCCTTTGGTAGCTAAAAACTTATCCACACATAACGGATCAACCTCTAACAATTCCTGCAGTGTCTTTTCACTCTCTTGTAATGTAGGTTTCAGGAAGGGATAACCATCAGATGCCAATACAATCTCTTTATTCTCTTTACAAGGGATAATACGAACATTTTCCATCAACACAGGAAAACCATCGAAAACAGAATATTTGCGGTTCTGTAATAGACAACCGGCAATGATATCCGGCAATATCAAGGCTCTGCCTTCATCCTTTATCTGAAAATCCTCAACAGTCTTTCCGTTAGCCAAGGCTTTCTTTATGAAGACACTACGCTTCAGCGCATTGGCTTGTTCAGAGGGTTTGGGATTATCATAAAAGACACCATCTACCAGACACTGACAGTCACCGATCATCCATATCTCTTGATGAAAGATACTATATACAATACAACTGGCTGTAATACGTTCGGAAGGATGCTCCTCCAATCGACGGATATCAGCTCCTTTATAATCATAGAATTCCTGTAATCCTTCGGTAACGACACGACAGAATCCCTCGCAAGTAATCTGAGATGGCATATTTTGGATCATATCGTGGATGAGTTCCATAGCCAGCCTACCATTGCTTTTCTCTGGGGAAAATTGTATCGATGACTTACTCGTACTACCATCGATTACAGCGATGAAGTTCTCATTAACGACGATTCCGTCTTCGCATGTCTCTTGACTTCTCTTGCCTATAGTCAGGCTTTCTATGATTTTCATATAACTTATTGATCAGTTCTGGTTTACCGATACGTTTCAGTTCTCTTTCTATATTCCGACGTTCTTCAGGTTTATACCAGAAGAAGAACATACGTTGTGCTAATTTCTCCTTCTGCGTCTTTGCCGAGAAGACTGGTTGTAGGGTATATGGATCATAACCGGTGTACCATGTCTCGGTAGCCACAGTCATTGGAGTGGGGGTAAAGTCCTGCACCTGTTCCAGATGGAAATCCAAACGTTTGGTAATGACTGCCAACTCCGCCATGTCCGCTTCCTCACAACCGGGATGGGAACTGATGAAGTAAGGTATGATCTGCTGTCGTAACTGTTCCTTTGCATTGATACGATCAAACACCCGCTTAAACTCTTCAAACAGGTGAAAAGAAGGCTTTCGCATCAACATCAGTACCTTGTCGGAGGTATGCTCAGGAGCAACCTTCAGCCGTCCGCTCACATGGTTGCAGATCAGTTCTTGGGTATATTGTCGGGCTGCGGCATTGCAATGCTCGTCATTACTACGGTGTAGAAGCAGGTCATAGCGTACACCACTGCCGATAAAACTTTTCTTTATCTCTGGCAACGCATCCACAGCATGATAAATCTCCAACAACGGTGTGTGGTCGGTATTCAGATTCGGACAGATAGCAGGATGGATACATGAAGGACGCTTACATTTCTCACAGGCTTTCAGGTTCTTGCCGTGCATGCCGTACATATTGGCAGAGGGTCCACCGAG
>JAEEZP010000271.1 GCA_016291915.1 Prevotella sp.
ATTAGCCGTCGATCTGTTAGCAAGTTATGCTAAGAACACTCCGACTCTCGAGTTGGTAGGTACCTACAACAATGCAATCACTGCAATCAAGATATTGCGTGAAGAGCCCGTTGACATTCTCTTTTTAGATATACAGATGCCGGAACTGAGCGGTTTGGAGTTTGCCATGATTCTGCCGAAGACCACAAAGGTGATCTTTACCACAGCGTTTCCGCAATATGCGCTCGACAGCTATAAGGTAAACAGCATCGACTATCTCATAAAACCCATCACCTATGATACTTTCCTGAAATCTGTGGAGAAAGCACTGAACTACTTCGAAGAAATAAGGAAAAACGAGACATTGATAGAAGAGCAGGCTATCTACGTGAAGAGTGATTACAAACTGCTGCGTATAGCATTGGATAATATCCTGTTTGTAGAAGGGCTGAAGGATTATGTGGCTATCCATGTGGATGATAAGGAAGAGCCCATCCCTTCTCTGATAAACATGAAACGTATCATGGATTATCTGCCCAGCCCTGCCTTTATGCGTGTACACCGGTCATATATCGTTAACATGAAAAAAATAGAGTCTGTTGACCGTAACCGTATCGTTATTGGAAACCAGTTCATCCCTATCTCTGAAAGCTACAAAGAAGAGGTATATGGGTATCTCAACAAACATACCGTACTGTGATGTCTCTTCATCACCGAAAGGTGATACACCTTAATAATATATTATGAACGTAATTGTATCTATAGGAACAAGTACAAACACACAAGATAACATACTGGCAGCCAAAGAGATTCTTTCGGCAATGTTCAGAAAGGTTTTGTTTTCATCCACCATGAAGACAAAACCGATGAATGGTGCAGACAATTATTACTACATTAATTGTCTGGCCATGTTCAACACGTCCATGAGTTACCCACAACTGAAAGAATGGTTGAAGGAGCGGGAACTGGATTGTGGCAGGAACAAAGAGGATACGCACGAGGGATATGTAACGCTGGATATGGATATCCTGGAATACAACGGTAAGCGATACAAGAAAGAGGATTGGAAACGAGACTACAACAAGAAGATGCTTGCTGAGTTGCGTGGATAAAGTAAATGGTATAATAATAAACAATCATGAAACGGATTTCAAGTAACAAAGAGAACGTAATGAGAATGGTGATACTGTGTGTATCCATAGCATGGACCACTGTCATCACGGCACAGGATTTCAACAGTTATTTCACCGATGAGACACTACGCATCGACTATTCCTTCTCCGGTAATGCCTATCAACAGACAATTGCCATGGATCAGTTGAACAGAATACCCCACTGGTACGGCAAAAGACAGCGACTGAGTGAGGTTCCTGTGGAAGGTAACGGACAGATTATTGTGCGCGACCATCGCAGCAAAGAGGTGATCTATCGCAATTCTTTCTCTACCCTATTCCAAGAATGGCTATCTTACGATGAGGCAAAACATATTCAGAAATCCTTCGAGAATGTCTTTCTCGTTCCAATGCCGAAAGATACAGTGGATGTCACTGTAGTATTGATGAACAACTACCGTAAGGAGATGACATCAATGACACATACCGTGGTGCCCTCCGATATACTGATACGTAAGATAGGTGACCACGATATCACGCCCTACACCACCCTGCAAGAGGCAAAAGACCCTGAGCACTGCATCCATATCGCGTATATAGCCGAGGGATATCAGGAACAGGAGATGGACGTGTTCATGAATGATGTGAAGATAGCTATGGAAGCACTCTTCGCTCACGAACCTTTCAAAACGATGAAGGACCGTTTCAACATCGTTGCCGTGAAAGCACCGTCTAAGGAGAGTGGTACCAGTGAACCCTCAAAGGGTATTTGGAAGAACACTGCGCTCCACTCACATTTCGACACTTTCTATAGTGACCGCTACCTGACCACCCTGCATCTGAAAGATCTTCACGACTGGTTGGCAGGTACACCTTATGAACATATCATCATCCTCGTGAACTCGGAACATTATGGTGGTGGAGGAATCTTGAACAGTTACAACCTCACCTCTACCCATCACTCAAGATATCGTCCGGTAGTCGTTCATGAGTTCGGTCATTCCTTCTGCGGATTAGGTGATGAGTATGCATACGAGACAGAAGATATTCCGATGTATCCGGCAGAAGTGGAGCCATGGGAACCAAACCTCACCACCTTGAAGGATTTCCATCATAAATGGGAAGATCTGATGGATGAGAAACTACCTGTTCCAACCCCTGCCATACCGAAGAATAAGAATAAGGTAGGAGTGTACGAGGGTGCCGGGTACAGTCTGAAGGGTGTCTATCGTCCGATGCAAGACTGTAGGATGCGCACCAACGAATACCCTGAGTTCTGTCCTGTTTGTCATCGTGCCCTTGAACGACTCATCGATTTCTATACAAAATAACAGTTTTCTACGTGAAACACTCACTATCGATTATCTTACTGGTGGTATGCTGCACACTGAACTGCAGCACGGCCATTGGTCAGCAACCGCAAAAGAGAAACAGTTCTCCTGACGTGGAACGGTTAGGGCGGGCTTTGGAATATTTCAGCAGCGGGAAGTATCATGAGTGTATGCTGATATTGAGTGATCTTGATGAGCATTACGAGTTGAACAGCCGTTTCCGTGCATTCCTGGGCATATGTTACTATTATGAATGGGAATATGAGAAAGCATGCAGTTATCTCGACGAAGTACTACCACTGTTGCAAGGGGTAGCTCCACAAGAACGAAGCTTGTATTATTTCGCCAACGGTGAGAGTCATTTCAACCTACAGCAATACGAACAAGCCATCATACAGTATCAAGAACAACTGAAATTGTGTCATCCCGATGAGAAAGGAGATGCTTATTACCGATTGGGATTCTGTTATATGTTTCTCAATGAATGGGCATTGGCATTGGAGCATTTTGAACAATCACTCTCCTTCTATCAGCAATACCTGAACAATGAAGAAACCAAAGCACGTATTACACAGATTCAAAAGATGATAAAAGGATGCAAAAAAAGACTCATAAAACGAGAAAATCATTAAGTTGTGTGGGCAAACAAATTATTTAACTATTATTAAACATTTGTAAATGGTTTATTATCAGCACTTTGCAAAAAAGTTACAGAAAGGGCCAAAAAAAAACCTAAAAAAAAGATTGTCGTATCAAAAAAATAGTTACCTTTGCATCGTTTTAATAAACAAATGATTGTTTTACAGATTTAAAAAAGCAAAGAAAATGAAGAAATTAGTTTTTATGTTCGTAGCTATCGCAGCTATCTCTTTCGCATCTTGTGGTAACAAAACAGCTCAGGCTCCTGTAGAGGAGGATACAACTGCTGTTGTTGACTCTGTAGTTGCTGACACTGTTGCTGCTGCTGCTGATTCTGTAGTTGCTGAGTAATTTACAGCTCGAACAAGTTAAGAGAGAAACTCCGCCAGGCCTCAGGTCTGGCGGTTTTTTTATTCTACAGTTACTGATTTTGCCAAATTACGTGGCTGATCCACATTCTTTCCTTTGCAGACAGCAATATGATAGGCTAATAACTGTAAGGGGATAGTAGCAATCAAGGGTTCCAGACACGCTAAGGTATCGGGCAACTCTATCACCTCATCAGCTATTCTTGTAATCGTATCGTCACCTTTGCTCACCAACGCAATAACCTTTCCCCTTCTGGCTTTGATCTCCTGAATGTTACTCAGCACCTTCTCATACATCGCATTATGTGTGGCAATGACCACCACAGGCATATCTGAGTCTATCAAGGCTATCGGACCATGTTTCATCTCTGCTGCGGGATAGCCCTCAGCATGAATATAGCTGATTTCCTTCAGTTTCAAGGCACCCTCCAACGCTACAGGATAACTGTATCCTCTACCTAAATACAGGAAGTTACGCGCATAGGTAAATGTCCGGCTCAAATCCGCTATACGCTCATTGAGTTTCAATACCTCTTCCATCTTTTGGGGTATCAGGCTCAGCTCCTTTACAATGGTATGATAGTCGGTCATAGCAATGGTCCCTTTCTCTTTGGCTAATGCCAAAGCCAGCATCATCAACACAGTGATCTGTCCGGTGAAAGCCTTTGTGGAAGCTACTCCTATCTCAGGACCCACATGGATATACGAACCGGTATCCGTAGCACGTGGAATGCTGGAACCGATAGCATTACAGATACCATAAATAAATGCTCCGGCATCCTTTGCCAACTCCACAGCTGCCAAAGTATCAGCTGTCTCTCCACTCTGTGAGATGGCAATTACCACATCTTCTTTATTAACTACCGGATGACGATACCGGAACTCCGAGGCATATTCCACCTCAACAGGTATCCTACATAGACTCTCTATCATCTGCTTGCCAATCAATCCGGCATGCCAGGAAGTACCACAAGCAACAATGACCATACGCTTAGCATCCAGCAGTTGACGTTTGTAATCAATCACTGCACTGAGGGTTACATTGTCTGCCTCCATATTCACACGACCACGCATACAGTTGGTGATACACTCCGGCTGCTCGAAGATCTCCTTCAGCATGAAATGGGGATAACCTCCTTTTTCTATCTGACCGAGGTTCAGATCCACCGTCTTGATCTCAGGGGATATCTCCCGGTTGTTGATATTATAGATTTTCAGATCCTCACCAAATTTCAATACTGCGATATTCCCATCGTCGAGATAGACTACCTGATCAGTATATTCAATAAGAGGACTGGCATCTGAACCCAGGAAAAACTCATTATCACCAATGCCAACCACCAACGGACTCTGCTTCCGGGCTGCAATGATCATGTCTGGATGACGGCGGTCCATGATAGCAATAGCATAAGCACCGATAACCATATGCAAAGACAGTTGTACGGCAGTGAGCAGATCCACCTTCTTCTTCTCTTGCACATATTCCACGAGCTGCACAAGCACCTCCGTATCGGTATCACTGCGGAAAACGACACCTTTAGCAGTGAGGTTGTTCTTCAATGATGCATAATTCTCGATGATTCCGTTGTGGATGATAGCCAGATTCTTAGACGAGGAATAATGGGGATGTGCATTCAATGAGGAAGGTTCTCCGTGGGTAGCCCATCGGGTGTGGGCGATACCGACTACCCCACTGATATCCTTATCCGAGCAATAGTCTTCCAACATACTCACTTTCCCTTTTGTCTTACACACATTAAGGTCTCCGTTCTCATTGATCAGTGCGATACCGGCACTGTCATAGCCACGATACTCTAAGCGTTTCAAACCCTTTATCAGGATCGGATAAGCTTCACGCATCCCGATATAACCAACTATTCCACACATAATCTATCTATTTTCTGTTATTTCAAAAGTCAAAAAAGAGTTATTGCATCACGATAATCACTTGATTTATTTCACAATATTCACCACCAGCGTGGTGATAGATGCCAGAAAACTGAATACCGAAAACCATATCGATACACTGTTAATCTTCGTAGAGTTGATCTTCGTCTTGTTCTGCTCAACATACACCACATCATTTTGTTGCAAATAGTAATAAGGTGAGTTCAGCAGATTTGCATCAGTGAGATCGATACGATATACCTGTTTCCTGCCCTTTTCATCCAACCTTATGAGCATCACATTATTACGTTTCCCATACATCGTAAGATCCCCAGCCTGTGCAACAGCCTCCAGTATGGTTATCTTGTCATTGGCAACACGTAAAGTGCCGGGGGTTTTCACCTCCCCTAATACCGTGACTCGATAACTTGACATATTCACGGTGACAACAGGATGCTCATCAGCAGAGAGATAAGGGGCTATCTTACTGGTTATCAATTGCTCGCATTCTCGTTTTGTAAGTCCTCCCACATGAAGGGTTCCAACAACGGGAAAAACGATCTTACCATCATTATCCACTTGGTATCTTAACAGCATATCACTATTTGCTGTCACATGCCCCTGCTGTCCGCCCATGATCAGGTTAAAAGGTTTCGCTGCATCGGGATCAGTCGTGTTCACGCTAATGGTGAGTTCATCCTTTGGCATGATACGGGCATCATATAGCCCTACTCTATTCATTGTCAATGTATCAGCACCTTGCAGATAGATGATTTTCTCCGTACTGCCGCAGCCTGCTAACGTCAACAGTAACATAACGAACATGAAAAAAATAATATTGTCTTTCATAAGTAATAAAATTTAAAATTGTAGGCAAAATTACAAATTCAAATCTAAAATTCCAAGAAGAATACTATTTTGTTATGA
>JAEEZP010000272.1 GCA_016291915.1 Prevotella sp.
CATGGACAAGATGCGCTTCGGTCAACCGGTGATCACCGGCAGTAGGGTACGTCTGACAACGAAATTGCATAACATCGCCAACCTCCGTGGTATCTGTAAGGCAGAAATAGCCTTTAAGATTGAGATAGAGGGGCAGCGTAAACCGGCCTTGGAGGGTATCGCCTCTTTCCTGTATTATTTTGTTTAGTCGTTTGGTTGTTTAGTCGTTTGGTTGTTTAGTCGTTTGGTTGTTTGGTTGTTTGGTTGTTTAGTTGTTTGGTCGTTTAGTAAACGAGTTAATAGATATTGAGTTATTGAGTTTGGTAGTTTTTTTGAATAAAAGATATGAAAAGAATCAATAATAAACGAATAGGATTGCTGATGGTGGTCGTCATCGCTATGCTGATGTCGTGTGCACCGCAGTTGGATGACACAGCGCCACCCGTCGATCCATACGATGTGCATTACGGTGCGCGAATGATGTATGTCACCTCTTCATTCCGTGTCTATGCACCGATGATAGACAGGATGCATGTGGAGCGTATAGCGATGAATGTCTATGGCGTACGTGATGTGTCCTGGAGCCCCGGGTCGTATATCATGACCGTGCAGTATTATCCGGGTAGAACCAATACGTATCTTATCCAACAGGCTATTGCCCGTGCCGGATATGATACCAGTGACTACCGGGCAGTGAACATGCGCCCTGTTGTGATACCGCCACGTAGGACACCTCCTTCTACCCGTCAGGTGATTACTGTTCCGAGGAACCAACAACCGCCAAGAACTTCTCAACCACAACCTGGACAGGGGGTGGGTGTGAATAATCCCAATACGCACAGTGGTACAGCGACACAACCACAGACACAGGGTGGTAATGCTCAGCCGCAGGGTAATCAGAATACCCAGCCGCAGACAAATACACAGCAGAATCAACAAAGTCAGCCCGCCACGAATACCAGTGGTGGTGGACATTTCGGTGGAAAAAGGAACTAATTAAAACAACAGAATTATGATATTAACGACAACACACAATTTAGAAGGTTACAAAGTAGAGAAATATCTTGGAGTGGTAACCGGTGAGACGATCATCGGAGCCAATATGTTTAAGGATCTGTTCGCCTCCGTACGTGACTTGGTAGGTGGCCGAAGCGGTGCTTACGAGAAGGTATTGGCAAAAGCCAAGGATATAGCCATGCAGGAAATGGAGGAGCGTGCACAGGAGCTGGGAGCTAATGCGATACTGGCCATTGACCTGGATTATGAGACCGTGGGACAAAACAGTTCGATGCTGATGGTATCAAGCAGCGGTACAGCAGTGGTGGTTTCCAAGACATTTTAGTTTAATCAGACGTTAAGGATAATTAATTATTACGAATTTTGGGGTCTGAATGTGGCCCCAGAATCCTTTATTTCGTTATTAGACAAAAAGACATTATTATTTTTATTATGAAACTTAAAAATCTATTTATTGTATTACTCTTGGCCATCGCAGGGAATGCCATGGCTCAGATGATGCCTCCTCTTCCTAAGGATAAGGATGTGAGAACCGGTAAGTTGGATAACGGACTGACTTATTATATCCGTTACAATAACTGGCCGGAAAACCGTGCAGAGTTCTTTATTGCCCAGCGAGTGGGTTCATTGCAGGAAGATGAACCACAGCGTGGCTTGGCACACTTCCTGGAGCACATGTGCTTCAATGGAACCAAGCACTTCCAGGGAAATGACCTGATCCGCTATTGCGAGTCTCTCGGCGTGAAGTTCGGTGCCGATCTGAATGCTTATACCAGTGTTGACCGTACGGTGTATAATATCTCTAATGTGCCGACCAAGAATAAGGCTTCTTTGGATAGCTGTCTGCTGATTCTCTATGATTGGGCCGACGGTCTGGTACTCGATGAGAAAGAGATTGATAAGGAGCGTGGCGTGATCCATGAGGAGTGGCGTCTCCGTTCAAGTGCTCAGCAGCGTATGTTAGAGCGCTCTTTGCCGACACTCTATCCGGGTTCTAAGTACGGTCTTCGTATGCCTATCGGACTGATGAGTGTGGTTGACGGTTTCAAGCCCATTGAACTGCGTAACTACTACGAGAAGTGGTATCGTCCAGATAATCAGGCCATCATCGTTGTCGGTGATGTGGATGTTGACCATGTAGAGGCTGAGATCAAACGTCTGTTCTCCGACATTAAGGTTCCTGCCAATGCCGCACAGGTATGGGATGAGCCCGTTCCTGACAATGAAGAGCCTATCGTCGTGGTAGAGAAAGATAAGGAGCAGCCGAACAATCAGGTTAGTTATCTCTTCAAACATGATGTGTTTCCCGATTCTCTGAAAGGCACTGTTTTGAATGTTGTAAACAGTTTCCTGAAGAATGCAGCTATCAGTATGCTGAACCAGCGTATCAGTGAGCTTACCCAAAAGCCGGATTGTCCTTTCCTCGGTGCACAGGTAGGCGACGGTACTTATCTTTTCTCTAAGACCAAGGATGCTTTCTCTTTGAATTATGCTCCTAAAGAGGGTAAGAACAAAGAGTCTGCCATCGCTGTTTACCGTGAGGCTTTGCGTGCCGCACAGTTTGGTTATACAGAAACAGAGTATCAGCGTTTCAAAGACAATATGCTCAGCAGTCTTGAGAAGTTATATGCAAACAAAGACAAGCGACCCAGTGGCGGCTTGGCACAAGAATTGGTAGAGGTTTACCTCAGTCATGAGCCGATGGTATCTTTGGATGACGAATATATGCTGTTGAAGCAGTTGATTCCGTCCATTCCTTTGCAGACTGTCAATGAGTATATCAAGCAGTTGATGCCGCAGGGCAAGAAAAACCTGGTTGTCCTTAGCACTAATGTAGAGAAGGAAGGTGCTGTCTATCCGGAGGCCAGCGAGTTCCTGGCTGCCGTTGATGAGGCTCGTGCAGAGAAGTTAGAGGCTTTCGTGGATAATGTAAAGAATGAGCCGCTTATCACTGTTCTGCCCAAGAAGGGTTCTATCGTGAAGGAGCAGGCTGGAAAGAAGTTCGGTTATAAGGAGCTGACACTTAGCAACGGTGTGAGAGTATTGCTGAAGAAGACCGATTTCAAGAAGGACGAGATCGTCATGAGCGCTACTGGTGAGGGTGGTTCTTCCTTGTATGGCAATAATGAAATTGTCAACCTGAATGTCTTTAATGATGTGATCGGTTCAAGCGGTCTGGGTAATTTCTCTACTACCGAGTTGAGAAAAGCACTTGCAGGTAAGGTGGCTAACTGTGACCTGTCCATGGGTGAGCGCAGGATGTCTGTCTCCGGTAGTGCTGTGAAGAAGGATCTGGAGACGCTGTTGCAGTTAACCTATCTCTATTTCACCAATATCAAGAAAGATGAAGAGAACTTCCAGCTGTTGAAGCAGTCGTATGAGATGCAGCTGAAGAACAAGGCTAATAATCCTGATGCTGCTTTCCAGGATTCGGTGTCATATACAATGACAAACCACCATCCTCGTGCAAAGAGTATGGAGATCAGCGACATTGCTAAGATCGACTACGACCGTATCCTTCAGATGGCTAAGGAGCGTACTGCCAATGCAGCAGCCTATCGCTTTACTTTCATCGGTGACTTCGATGAGAATGAACTGCGTCCGTTGCTCGAGCAGTATATCGCTTCCTTGCCTTCCAACAAGAAAATCGTGAAGGGACATAAGGTGGTTGACTATGTGAAGCATGATGTAACAAATCGTTTCCTCCGTAAAGCAGAACCTCCAAAGGCTAATGCTGTGATGGTATGGGTGAACGAGAAGATGCCGTATTCACTGGAGTCTTCTGTCCAGGCAAGCATCGCCGGACAGATCCTGTCGATGATCTACCTGAATAAGATCCGTGAGGAAGCAGGTGCAGCATATTCTTGTGGCGCACAGGGAGGTATGAGCAAGACAGACAAGGATGTGACAGTTACCATGCAGGTGTTCTGTCCGATGAAGCCCGAGAAAGCTGAAGAGGCACTGGCCATCATGCGTGAGGAGGTTCCTGCACTGGCTGTAACATGCGATAAGGATATGCTTACCAAGGTAAAGGAGTATATGCTGAAGAATGCTGAGAGCAGTGTAAAGACAAACGGTTATTGGATGAGTGTTATCAATGCCTTCGACCGTTACGGTTTGGATAACCACACAACCTACAAGGATGTTGTCGCTTCACAGACACCCGAGAAGATCTGTAACTTCATGAAGAAGTTCCTGAAGGGTGCCAACAAGGTAGAGGTGATCATGCTGCCGGAAGAGTAATAATATGATGATATGATAAAAGGAGGGGTGCAGACATTTGTTTTGCACCTTTCTTTGTTTATATTCGTAACTTTGGCTTCGCCGAAGTTACTCCGTCTCGGGAATGAAAAGAAAAATGAACTTTTCTTTTGCATTCCTCTCGACTTTTCGTAACTTTGCACCCTGATATTAAATAAGGTGTAAAGATATGGCATATTTGTTTTCTTCGGAGTCTGTTTCAGAGGGGCATCCTGACAAGGTGGCCGATCAGATTTCTGATGCGTTGGTAGATCAGTTTTTAGCATACGATGATAAGGCGCGATGCGCCATAGAGACTTTTGTCACTACCGGTCAGGTGGTGATCATGGGTGAGGTGCGCAGTGAGGTGTATATCGACTTCGATACTATTGCGCGTAGAACAATCAATAGAATCGGCTATACCAAGAGTGAGTATAAGTTCGACGGTGACTCTTGCGGTGTGCTCACAGCCATCCATGAGCAGAGTGGAGATATCAACCGTGGTGTGGATCGTGAGAATGAGGAGGAGCAGGGAGCCGGTGATCAGGGTATGATGTTCGGTTATGCGACCAATGAGACGGAGGATTACATGCCAGTAACGCTCGATCTTTCCCATCGTCTGGTGGAGACACTTGCCGAGATCCGTAAAGAGGGTAAGGTGATGACTTATCTGCGTCCGGATGCAAAGAGTCAGGTGACTGTAGAATATGATGATAATGGTACACCTTTGCGTATCGATACCATTGTGGTTTCTACCCAGCATGATGAGTTTGACAGCGATGATGAGAAGATGTTGGCAAAGATCAAAGATGATGTCATCAATATCCTTATCCCAAGGGTTAAGTCGCAGATACACAGTGAGAAGGTGCTCGCACTCTTCCATGATGATATCAAATATTTCGTGAATCCTACAGGCAAATTCGTTATCGGTGGTCCTCATGGCGATACCGGACTGACCGGAAGGAAGATTATCGTTGATACCTATGGCGGTAAGGGTGCACATGGAGGAGGTGCCTTCTCCGGCAAGGACTCCAGTAAGGTGGATCGTAGTGCTGCCTATGCTGCCCGTTATATTGCGAAGAATATGGTGGCTGCAGGTGTATCTGATGAGATGCTGGTTCAGATCAGTTATGCCATCGGTGTAGCCAAACCTGTGAATATCTATGTCAACACCTATGGAAAGAGTCATGTAAAGCTATCTGACGGTGAGATAGCCAAGAAGATTGAAGCGTTGTTCGATCTTCGTCCGAAGGCCATTGAGAAGACGTTGAAGTTACGCCAGCCGATGTACTTGGAGACTGCCGCTTATGGACATATGGGAAGAAAGAATGAGGTCGTGTACAAGACCTTCACCAGTCGTTATCATGAGACACTGACCATCCCTGTAGAACTGTTTACCTGGGAGAAACTGGATCGTGTAGAAGAGATACGTAAGACTTTCGGATTGTAATACCATGATCATACCGCAGGATACCATCGTTCACCAGAATCAACAGCCGGTGGTGGAAGAACCGGTAGAGGTGCTGAATGCTGCATCTCCGGTGGACAGTGCGTCGGTATCTCGTGCGCCCAAACACCCTTACCAGGTATTACGACAACTGCCGGCAGATGCGACACCTGCACAACAGGATTCTGCTATACAGGCAACCTTCCATCCGGAAATCAAACATATCAGTGGGCAACCGGATACCTTACACTTGCCGGGACATGATGTGGGAAAGAGTGTCAAGGAAGTGAATATCCCGCAATATTACCGAGAGAATTTCTTTTCCAAAGACCCTATGTATCATCCGGAGATCAACGGTGGCCGCTATGGCATGGCTGGTGATCCGATGCCTTATGCCATCCGTCATGACGATGTTATCACCGGACTGTTGTTAGGTTGTTTCATCCTTGTGATGATTGCTTTTTCGCGTGTAAGGCA
>JAEEZP010000273.1 GCA_016291915.1 Prevotella sp.
ACTCAGATAGCTGTACATGGGTGGAACCTCGTACATATCAACGATTTTATTCCTTACGAAAGCCAAACTTGGACTAATCTGATAACGGAAGTCACCAATCTTGTCAGCCCACTTCAACGTCACTTCATAACCATGATTCTTCACGCGTCCATGGTTAACATAACTTGCTACAAGGCTGGTAATAGCAGGTAATGTATTGGCATTGCTCTCAAGAATATCCTTACGATCTTCCCAGAAGAAATCGAGGTTCAAAGTCAGGCGGTCGTTGATGAACGCGGCATCCAGACCAAGGTTAATCTTCGTGGCTGTTTCCCATGTCACATTGGGGTTACCAGCGGTCAGCTCACGTACAGCCTGCAACCAGTTGTTACCCGTCTGTCCGAAGTTGGCACCTCGCTGCTGAGGATTGGTCGTCATAGACCCCTGATAGAAGGTCCAAGCACCCGGCAAATAGAGGAAACGGTGACCATTTGTATTATCGTTACCAACCTTACCCCAAGATCCACGAATCTTCAAGTAACCGATATACTTTTTAATAGGTTCCCAGAACTTTTCGCTGGAAGGAATCCAACCTACAGAGAATGAGGGGAATGTACCATAACGCTTACCTTCGGCAAAGTTTTCTGAACCATTGTAACCGACATTGAAGTCAATCATATAACGGGTATCATAGTCGTAGGTAACACGTCCTACGAGACCTACATAACCCTTTGGAATACCCGTATAGATTGAACCATCAGAATCCCATGGATAATAAGTCTTGCTCTGGTTGTAAAGCAACAGCGCACCTACATTATGCTTACCGAACTTACGATTGTAACTGAAACTTGCCTCAGCATACCAGTTACGGTTACCCCACTTGCCCTCACTGTAAGGTAAAGGCCATGTGATATTCTCTTTTCGCAGCACTTCCTTACCATCAACGAGTGTAGCTACATAAGTAACACCTGTACCAAACCCATTCTGACGATTCTTCTGGGCTGTATAGTCAGTGTTATAAGAACCTTTAATCTTGAATTCCAAACCTGGAGTCAAGAAACTCATATCAAGCTTATACTGAACATCGAGATTCAATACATTAGTACTCTCGTTCACATAACCTAAATCATAATAGTTAGACAGTGCATCACGATCGAATGGACCTACAATAGTTTCATCGGCGATAATATGACGGCCTTGACCATCAACACCTGCACCTGCATAAGGAGTTGCTCCCTGCAAATAACGGAAAAGGAAACCTTCACCGCCACCCATCGTGGTGCGGTTCTGAACGCGTCCACCAAGAGTTAATGACAACTGGCTGTATTTAGATACATCGATATCCAAGTTAGCACGATAGTTGAAACGATTGAACTTGAAGTTCTCATCGTCGTTCTTCGAGAAGTTCTTGAAGAGAGAGTTCTGATTCAAAAAACCTGCTGATACAAAGTATCTTACTTTCTCCGTACCACCGCTGACATTCACGTTCACCTGCTCCTGCCATGCGGTATCATCCATAATATATTTGATCCAGTTTGTGTTGGGGAATGTTGTCGGCATATCACCTGTGCGGAAATGCTCCATTACATCCTGGCTGAAACGGATACCAGTATCAGCGTATGGTGTATAATCCTTGATATTAGCAGTACCAGGCCACTGGCTCATAGGCAGTGCGTCCGTGATAGCCATGTAGTTCCACATCTTACCATACGTATAAGAATCGGCAAAATCTACGAACTTGGAAATCTGCTGAATAGCAGCACTGGCTGATACTGTTACAGAAGCCTTACCTGGAGTACCACGCTTGGTAGTAACAAGAATTACACCGTTAGCACCACGCACACCGAATACGGCTGTAGCAGAAGCATCCTTCAGAATAGAGATGTCGGCAATTTCATTGGGATCAAGTTGTCCGAACGAACGTTCAACACCATCCACAAGCACCAAGGGGTCAGCACTATTTAATGAACCAGTACCACGCACGCGAATCACAGGCTCATCAGCACCGGGCATACCGGACGGCTGAACGACAGAGATACCAGGCAACTTACCCTGCAACGCATTACTTACGTTGGCAACAGGAGCCTTCAACAGTTCATCACCGCCTACAGCAGATACGGCACCGGTGATAGTGACCTTCTTCTGCTGACCATAAGCAATAACCACCACCTCATCAAGATTGGTTTGGTCTGGTTGCATGACTATCGTACCCATATTGCTGCCTTCTACCCGGCGCTGCTGGGTCTTATAGCCCACATAGGAGAACTCGAGGGTTGCTCCTCTACGCACTGACTGGATGCGGAAATTACCATCCAGGTCAGTAATACCACCTGCCCCACGGCCTTGGATAACAACAGAAACACCGATCAGGGGTTCTCCCGTCTCGTCCTGCACTGTACCAGTAACCGTAAGATCCTGGGCAAACACTTCATTAGGCATCAAGCAAAATAATGCGAGAAGACCTAATAGCAAACATTTACTTTTTTTCTTCATCTGGTAATTAATTGATATTGTTAGTAAAAACGGTTTGTAAATTCTGTTAATAGCTTAGGGATACTAATAGTATCTTGATTTCGGATGCAAATATAATGGTGTAAATCATTTTGTCAGCAAAAACAGCGTATTCATTTACTTCCCATTTGTATTACTGATACATAGCGGATTTAAATGAATACATCTGGGAGTATAATAGTTAAAAAAGACTATTCGCAGGCAAAATAAAAGGGCCTGAATTGCAAAAAAATAAGAAAATTAACTACTTTTGTACAACTAACATTAAATAAATGAATTTACGAACGATTACAATTGGGATTGCTTTGGCATACACCTTTGTATGTCCATCAGCTAATTTCTATTTCCGTACTGTTGACGTTAAAGACGGATTGGCTGATAATTATGTAAGAAATATTGTACGTGACCATGAAGGTTATATATGGATATCAACCATTAACGGGCTGAGTCGATACGATGGAATACGGTTCCAGAACTTCATGCCAATGCAAGTTGGCGGACGAGCCAATGACGTTACATCGGTCAGTGGAACGGCAGACAGCACGCTATGGATGGTTTGTGTCAACGAACTATTTACCTACGACAGGCCTAACGGTACATGGAAGAAAGACGGCGTAGAAAGAATAGCCAAACTGGGCGTGAAGGGAACCGTCAGAAAATATTTCGTTGACGACAGGCATAACCCTTGGATAGAAACAGCATACGGATTATATTATTACGATTATTCACATCACGAACTGATAACAATTCCGAATTTCAACAAATCGCCCATTATACATATTGTATCGAAAAACGGCACGACGATCGTTGTCACTTCCGACTATAAAATATATAATGTGTCCATGACTGACAGACGACTGGTTCCAATCGGCATGGCACCTGTCAAGAACTACAACCGAGACAGCAAGGTATTTCTTGACAGCAACATGAACCTGTGGATATACAACTCGCATTCCATAGCCGGTTCACAATGGATTTTCTCGCTCAAAAACAAGAAATGGTGGAACTTTCCCACATTCAAACAGACAGAGAGGGCCATTATCAACGCCATCAGTGAAGACAACGATGGCAACATTTGGATAGGAACAGAGAATGCCGGTGTACACGTCTTTGACTATCATGGCGAGGAACTCGTGACAACTGATATTAACTCCATGCACCCCTACGTCACACATAGTAGCCATATTTCTTGTTTCTATATGGATAAGAACAACACGATGTGGGTAGGCTCTGCAAAACTGGGGGTTGCCTTCTCGGATATGAACTGCCTCAGTTTCAATGTCGTCTCTACCAGCCAGTTTGAAGACGTAAGTGCATTGACTGAGGACCGAAAAGGTAATCTGTGGATAGGCTTTGACGGTGATGGCATACTGATGAGAAGCGCGAATGGCACATCTACCCATTTCTCTGCACTCAGGAATCAACTGCCTTCCAACATCATTACTTCGTTTGCAGTTCTGGGAGATGGGTCGGTATTGACTGGGACCTATGGTTGCGGTATTGCTATATTCGACGGAACAAAGTTTACCAAACTCTACCCCAACATATCGTCTGTCAAATACGTCAAGGCAATGAAACCTGACAATCATGGCAACCTCTGGATTGGCACTGTCGATAACGGAGTCGTTAAGATGACAGGAAACGGGGATACAGCCAACTATACCCCAGAAAACTCGTCACTTCTGTCGAATGGCATTCTTTGTCTTGCATGTGACTCTCTTCACAGCATAATGTATATCGGCACTTCTATGGGTGTTTCCGTTTTTGACTGCACGAAAGAACAGTTTGTTGAGATAGAACCACTAAATACGTTGAAGGGAGAATACATTTCGTCAATGGTGATTAAGCCCGACAACACCATATGGATTGGCAGCCGAAACGGATTATGGATTTATCAATCCAAAAGCGGCACATTAGACCACCTGACAACAGAACAAGGATTATCACACAACACTATCAGAGCATTAGCTGTCAGCGGGCATCATATTTGGGCTAGTACCGACAACGGACTGACTGCCATCTCGACAGAAAGTGACAAAGAAGGAAAAAGATGCTATAAATGTCTGATGTTTTACGACTATGACGGACTTCAAGACATCGTGTTCTCCAATAATGCTGCCATGACATCACAAAACGGCAGGGCGCTACTGGGATGCTATACGGGCTACATGAGTATCCTGCCCGACAACATCATGATACACTATCCCAAACTAAGAGTACAGTTTACGGATGTAAGAATTAATGGTGGCTCCATGCAAGGGAGAGCACTCAAGGAACTGTCTCTCGACTATGGCGAACGCCCCAGCATATTCATCTCTGCCATGGTACCAGCCTTGAGCCAGAAAGTAAAATACTACTACCGTTTTAAAGGTGAAGAAACATGGATGCCCGTTCCTAATGGTGTGCTCTATTTCGCACAGCTGAGTCCAGGGAATCACATGCTGCAGGTAAAGGCCATTCTGCCCAGCATGATGGAGAGTGACATTGCAGAACTGCCCATCCACGTAGCAGCTCCTTTTTGGTTGTCGAAACCTGCTTTTGTCCTGTATTTCCTACTGATGATTGGACTGGGCTATCTGGTTTATAGAATCATCCACATGCGACAGAAACGCGAATTTGCCCTCAAGCAATTAGAAATGAATCTGGAGAAATACAAAATGGAAGAAGACAAAATCAGATTCTTCACCAATATCAGTCATGATCTGAAGACACCGCTGACACTGGTAGTGGCTCCTTTAGAGAAAATACGTGAAACCAATCTGCCAGCTGCTATCCGCACGGAAGTGGATGTGGCATGGCGTAATGCACGACAACTATACGACTTGGTATTGGAACTGCTCGATTTCCGAAAATTGGACGTCGGAAAGGAGAAACTGCAGATGAAGAATGGTGACATCGTCAGTTTTGTAAGGCAAACAGTTCAGGGTTTTGCTTTCTATGCCATCCGCAAACAGATTAGAATGCAGATGAAACTGCCTACCAATGACGTGGAGATATACTTCGACGAAAACAAGATGCGGCGCATCATCACCAACCTGTTATCAAACGCCTATAAATATAATGTTGACAACGGAATGGTGACCGTTACACTTGAGATTAGCCAAGAGTTGGAGATGGGCGAACAGCAACATGAAGCACGGCAGATGGTGCTCAGTGTTGCCGATACGGGAATCGGTGTACGAAACAAACGACATATCTTCGACCGTTTCGTTCAGGAAGCACATGGACAGGAGCAGGAGGGCAATGGCATTGGACTGCACATTGTCAAACAATATGTGGACTTGATGCGAGGCACAATTGAAGTGAGCGACAACAAACCATGTGGTACTGTCTTTACCATCACACTACCTATAGACAACAACGTGAAACCACAAGAGGAAATCCTTCCCGACTACTTACTTGAAAGTGCGAAAGAAGACAAACTTGCCCTCCCCGCTAGCGATTTACAAACAAAACCGACAATTCTTGTGGTTGATGACAACATGGACGCCTGTCTCTTCCTGCAACGCAGCCTGGCTGATGAATACAACATTTTAGTGGCTGCCAACGGCAGCGATGCCCTGAAGAGGCTCTCAAGAACCGACGACGTAAGCATCATCATCAGTGACGTGATGATGCCTGTGATGGATGGTATCGAACTCTTCCGAAATGTCAAAAGCGATATCCACTACTCACACATTCCCGTCATCCTGCTGACAGCAAAGAGTGACGAGAAGAATATGATAGAAAGCCTGCAAGAAGGAGTGGCGGACTATATCACCAAACCTTTTAGCTTGGCGGTATTGCGATTGCGAATCAAAAAGATTCTGGAATGGACTAATCACATACACCAGGATTTGGAAAAAGGCATAGAGATTAAACCCAGTGAGATTACCGTCAGTTCGCTCGATGAAGAACTCATCAACCACGTGATTAGCAACATAGAGGCAAACATGCAGGACACCGAATACTCGGTTGTACAACTGAGCAGTGATGTGGGCATGACTCGTGGTCACCTCTACAAGAAACTGATGGCTATTACGGGCAAATCTCCACTGGAGTTTATCCGCATCATCAAGATGAAACGAGGCAAGAGTCTGTTAGACCAAGGAAGAACCAACGTTTCGGAAGTGGCAAATATGGTGGGACTATCTGCTAAACAATTTGCCCATTACTTCAAACAGATGTACGACGTGACACCTTCCGATTATCTCAGAAACATAGGTAACTCCAAACGATATAAGAGATAACACGACTGATTATCTGACACGTGTCTCTATGCGCTGGTCGCTCATCACTTCCGAGACGGCTTTACTGGTGTCGACCGACACTTTGCTCTTCGTGAAGCCTGGGGTGTTAAAGGAATAGAAGCTGCGCCCGTAATACTCCTTCGGATTCTTCTGAGGCAACATAAAGGGCTTGGTGAAACGGCCGTCTTTATCAACTGAAGCGAAATAGAGATGGGAATAGAGACCATCGTTCCTCCGACTGGTAAGCAACAGATATCTGCCATCGTAAGAAGGACGGGGCCATGTCAGACTTTTGCCCATTCCAACGGCATTAAACAAAGTGTCAACATGATCGCCATAGGTGCCCGTCTCTGGGTCGAAGGCTATCTTACAAAGGTTATATATATGCCAAGATAACAATGAAAAAATTAGACGGTGATTTTATACGTATGGAAAATGGTCTAAAATCATTTTTTAGTACAAATAACAAAAAAGGACTCAAAATGAGACTTAAAAATCTGATATTGTCGGCTTTACACTTCCTTAAGCCCGAAAACGATTATGTTAATAAATGCCAACGTAATTAAATTATTGAAAATTTTCGCAAAATAGACATGAAAAATTAATGCCAATTAGCAAATTTTTATTAGTTTTGCACTCGTAAACTGCAAATAGGCAGTAAATGTCGAAACATCTATTAACAAAACTTTATATATAAACTAAAAAGATATGCCATAAGACAAAAGGTTCATTACACCATTGCGGGTCCCAGGGGCTTGGCGTGGACGGGGTATTACCCCAACTAATTTATTTTTACAAAGTAAATATACAACGTCTAAGAAAAATATCTAACTTAAGTATGAATCAAGCATTTAAAAAGACAGCGCTGCTGATGGGTGCGTGCTCTTTGTTGGGCGTGTACTCACCTGTAATGGCCGCTAACCCCGAGGCATCGGTGGAGGCTGTTCAGCAGACAACGAAGAAGGTCACGG
>JAEEZP010000025.1 GCA_016291915.1 Prevotella sp.
ATGAGACGGAACATGGAGACACAACGCTCCAATGATATATTATAAGTATTCTGCTTATCAGCTTCCACGGTGATATCCCCGCAATGATAGAAGGTGTCACCCACCTGATTGCTGGGGAAAGTAACCTTCGACAAGGATGATACAGTGGCATAAGAAAGGGCTTTGTGAGCTAAGACCATCAAAGTGTAACTACCCGGAGGAATATTCATGGCCGCAGTGCCATACCCATCGTCTCCAGAGGTTTGATTCAAAGTCCCTACTTTCTCAGTACCATCAAAGATGAAGAACTGTAAATAAGTGCAATAATTGTACAGATTAATGGTAGAGCGGGTTGTCATATATCTATTCTCATCGGTAATATCATCAAAAGAGAGTTGCTGAAAATCAGAAATCCTAATCACCACGTTGGCATCTTTTTCGGTAATCGTATTTGACTCGAATGCTTTCTCACATGCACAAAGCAACATACACACAACACTAACAAACAAAGAATACATTACATTTCTCATAGTCATTACTTTAAGGATACATATTAAACTATCGATGCAAAGGTAGTTTATCGAATGATAGAAACCAAGAGAAACAGAAAAATATTTGTAAAAAAATATATTAATTGTTTATCATTCTACTCAATTTTTAGATAAAAACTTCACGCTCGAAGAAAGAAACAAGTTTTTTCTTTCTCGCTTACTCAGATTTTTCGTACCTTTGCAATATGAGAATAGATATTATAACTGTATTGCCAGAGATGATAGAGGGATTTATCCATGAGTCGATCCTGGCGAGGGCACAGAAGAAGGGGTTGGCAGAGATATGCCTTCATAACCTGCGTGACTATACATTAGATAAATGGCGCCGTGTGGATGACTATCCCTACGGGGGCTTCGCAGGGATGGTGATGCAGATAGAACCTATCGACCGTTGTATCACCACACTCAAAGAACAAAGAGACTACGATGAGGTAATCTTCACCTCACCCGACGGGGAACCGTTCAACCAGCACGTGGCCAACGAACTGTCGATGAAAGGAAATATGATCATACTATGCGGACACTACAAAGGGGTGGACCAAAGAGTGCGCGACCACCTCATCACACGAGAGATATCCGTGGGCGACTACGTGCTCACCGGGGGAGAACTGGCAGCTGCCATCATCGCAGATGCCGTAGTACGTGTGGTGCCGGGCGTCATTGGGGATGAGCAGAGCGCACTGTCGGACTGCTTCCAGGATGACCTGTTGGCAGCTCCTATCTATACCCGTCCAGCGGAATATAAAGGATGGAAAGTGCCGGAGATCCTCCTCAGCGGACATGAGGCGAAGATCAAACAATGGGAGATGGACCAGGCACTGGAACGCACACGGAAGCTGCGGCCCGACCTGCTCAAAGAAACATAAACAGCGCTATACGTAATCTTAAAGTAATATAAAATCTTTTATATCATGAGAAAAAAGAAAGATTACGAGAAGACATTTCAAATTAAAAGTGTAATTTTGCAAAAATTATTCATACACTATGTTTAACAAAGAAGTATATATTAACCGCCGCGCGGAATTAAAGAAATTGGTAAAAGAAGGAGTCATCGTGATCTTCGGAAATAACGAATCTCCCTGCAACTACCCCGGCAACGCGTATTATCCGTTCCGTCAAGACAGTAGCTTCCTCTATTATTTCGGACAGAGAAGAGACGGTCTCGTGGGAGTCATCGACTGCGATAACGACAAAGAGTGTCTGATCGGTGATGATATCGACATCGACGATATCGTTTGGTTCGGTAGCGTTGACAGTGTCGCCGACATGGCCGGGCAGGTAGGTGTTGCCCATTCCGCACCCATGAAGACATTACAGGACATCTGTAACGATGCCAAGAAGAGTAACAGAAAGATTCATTTCCTCCCACCCTATCGCTATGACACAAAGATCCAGATCATGGATCTGCTGGGTATCCATCCGAGCCAACAGAAAGAGGCTGCCTCACTGGAGTTGATCATGGCAGTCGTGAAGATGCGTCAGTGTAAGACAGACATCGAGATAGCGGAGATAGAGGATGCCTGCAACGCAGGGTACTACATGCATACGAAGGCGATGCAGTTGGTGAAACCCGGCGTGACAGAGAAATATATCGGTGGACAGGTGGACGGCATGGCGCACTCCTTAGGGATGCACGAGAGCTTCGCAACCATCTTCACACAGCATGGGGAAATCATGCATGGCAACCCTTCCTTCAACGTGCTGGAAGAGGGGCGCTTGGCACTCTGCGATGCCGGTGCGGAGAACAAGGAGTTTTACTGCTCCGACAATACCCGTACGATGCCGGTCAGCGGGAAGTTCTCCCAGCGACAACTGGAGATATATAGCATCGTGGAGGCTTGTCATGACTTTGCACTCACCGTGGCAAAGCCGGGCGTGAGATGGTATGACGTACACATGGATGTGTGCCGTCTCATGACTGAAAAGCTGAAAGAGCTCGGACTGATGAAGGGCGATACTGAGGCAGCTGTACAAGCCGGTGCCCATGCGATGTTCATGCCCCACGGGTTAGGACATATGATGGGTATGGATGTACACGACATGGAAGGGTTAGGACAGCAGTATGTGGGCTTCGACGAGGAGACACAGCCGTCCACGATCTTCGGCACCGCCAGCCTGCGTTGCGGCAAGCGTCTCCAGGAGGGCTTCGTGATGACCGATGAGCCGGGTATCTACTTCATCCCTGCCCTGATCGATGAGTGGAGGGCAAAGAAGATGCATATGGATTTCCTGAACTATGAGATGCTGGAGACGTACAAGGACTTCGGCGGTATCCGCCTGGAGGACGATATCCTGATCACGAAGGACGGTTGTAGGTTCCTGGGTGATAAACGGATTCCGTATCATCCGAAGGATGTGGAGGAGTTTATGGAAAAATGGAAGGTTTAGAGTTTAGAGTTTAGAGTTTAGGGTTTAGAGTTTAGGGTTTAGAGTTTAGGGTTTAGAGTTTCCCCTCCCCCTTCCCCTCCCCATAGGCATGGGGCGGGGTGTTTACAGAGAATTAATAGATAATAATTAATAAATAATAATTATATAATCGATGAAAAAAATGTTAGTTTTGGCGCTTGTAGCCTTGATTACGCTCGGCGCCGTGGCACAGACAAAGAAAGATTCCAAGAAGCCTGTGTTCACAACAATCAAAGAGTTGCCCATCACCAGTGTGAAGAACCAGAACCGCAGCGGTACCTGCTGGGCATACTCCACCCTCAGTTTCTTCGAGAGCGAGATCCTCAAGAAGACCGGTAAGACCTATGACCTCTGTGAGATGTTCATCGCTAACAAGGACTATATGGACCGCGCGATCTATAAGGTCCGTATGCACGGTGACAGCCAGTTCTCTCAAGGTGGTGCCGCAGAGGATGTGCTCGACGTGATCAAGACCTACGGTATCTGTCCCGAGACAGCCATGCCATTGCCAGGTACGCTGACAGGTGACTCACTGGCGAACTTCAACGAGTTCTTCACGGTGATGACCCCGTATGTGGAGGCCGTTTCAAAGAGCACTGCCAAGAAGATGTCCAACCAGTGGAAGAAAGGTCTGCAGGGTATCCTCGACGGTTACCTTGGCGAGTGCCCGGAGGAGTTTGTCTATGAGGGTAAGACCTACACACCGCAGTCGTTCGCTGCCAGCTTAGGACTCGATTGGAACGACTATGTAAGCATCACCAGTTATACACACCATCCTTTCTATACCTCGTTCCCCGTTGAGGTACAAGACAACTGGCGCGGTGGCCGCAGCTACAACGTGCCTATGGATGAGATGATGCGTATCATCGACAACGCTATCGACAAGGGTTATACCGTGGCATGGGGCGGTGACGTGAGCGAGGAAGGATTCACCCGTCAGGGACTCGCCGTAGCTTACGACACGAAGAAAGCACAAGAGCTGACAGGCTCTGACCAGGCTCGTTGGCTGAAGCTCACCGCAGCACAGAAGAAGAACGCTATCGACTCCCTTGGCATCAACGCACCGGAGATCGTTCCTACACAGGAAATGCGTCAGGAAGGATTCGACAACTGGGAGCTCACTGACGACCATGGTATGCATATCTACGGCGTGGCAAAAGACCAGAACGGCAGAGAGTATTACCTGGTAAAGAACTCTTGGGGTGAGACTGGCGAATACAAGGGAACATGGTATATGAGCAAGGCATTCATCGCACTCAAGACCATGGACTTCATGATCAACAAGAACGCTATTCCTAAGGATATCAGAAAGAAATTAGGTATCTAATTCGTAAGAAATACATAAAAATAAGGTCATTTGATGTTTTTTTATTCATCAAATGGCCTTTTTTCATTTTTTTTTTATAATTTTACCCCGAATATTGTGCGCTTACACCAAAGCACACCTTATCATTGCGTCGAGAAAGAAAATAAAAATAATATAAATGCATTTCAAATGGAATTACCAATCACCTACTCAAGAAGAAAAGAAAGCAGCTGAATCACTCGGTTCAAAGATGGGAATCAGTCCGGCCCTGGCACAGATTCTCATTAAAAGAGGCATCGCTACCGAGCCCGCCGCAAAGAGATTTTTCCGACCACAGTTGGGCGATCTGATCAATCCATTCCTCATGAAGGACATGGATGTGGCCGTGGAAAGGCTGAATGATGCCATGGGGCGAAAAGAACGTATCTTGGTGTACGGTGATTACGACGTTGACGGCTGTACAGCCGTTGCTTTGGTGTATAAGTTTCTGTTGCAGTTCTATTCGAACATCGACTACTATATCCCCGACAGATATGAAGAGGGATATGGCGTCAGCAAGAAAGGAATAGACTATGCACATGAAACAGGTGTAAAACTGATTATTATCCTCGATTGCGGTATTAAAGCCATTGAGGAAATAGCGTATGCGAAAAGTCTGGGGATAGACTTTATCATCTGCGACCATCACGTGCCTGATGAGGTGATGCCCGATGCCGTGGCTATCCTCAACCCGAAACGTGATGA
>JAEEZP010000001.1 GCA_016291915.1 Prevotella sp.
CCCCTTTCTATCGACCCGTCGAGATTATCCCAATGATTGAGGATACGGTACTTGAAGAAAGGAGCCTGATAACCTGTCTCTCCACGTAACAAAGCAAAAGCTCCGTAGAGCAAACCACGTTCCGTACCTGCTGAAACAGTTGTGCCTTCCTCAGAGATCGTGATACGGAAACCTTCTTGATCCTTCTGTTGTGGATCTAGAAGAAGGGTTACCTTACTACCTGAGTAATATTGGCGTAACACCTGCGCTGCCTTACCTTCCACTCCACTGACCAATGCTTTGTTCATAGGAGCGTAGCGTAACCAAAGTCTGCTGCCATCCTCAGCATGGGCAGTTGTATGGACAACCAGCAGAAGGAATGGCAGCAACTTATTAATGATGAGAGAGAGAGGTCTTACCATGAGTATTATTCGTTGATAACGGGTCGTATCGTTCCGTCCTCGTTATAGAAAAGACGTTGAACCTTCAGTGACCGTAACCATGTGATATCATTGGAAGGCACACAATCATGATAGAACAGATACCACTGTCCACGGTATTCCACGATACTGTGATGGGTGGTCCACCCTACAACAGGCTCGAGGATCACTCCCTGATAAACGAATGGTCCATAGGGCGAATCACCGATGGCATAACACAGATAATGACTGTCGCCGGTAGAATAACTGAAATAATACTTCCCTTGATACTTATGCATCCATGAAGCCTCAAAGAAACGGTGAGGATCACCTGCCTTCAGAGGTTCTCCATCTTTATCGAGGATGACTACAGGTCGTGAAGCCTCAGCGAACTGCAAGACATCATCACTCATGCGGGCCACCCTACTGGACAAGGCCGGTGCCTCCGGACGGATAAAGAGCTCCGTCTTCTTATCAGAGGCCGTTCTTAAGGTAGGATCACCCTCTTTGCCTAAAGGCAGTTGTGCCGGTACCCACCACTGCAGTTGTCCGCCCCAAAGACCACCGAAATAGCAATAGATCTCCCCATCATCATCCTTGAACACACAAGGGTCTATGGAGAAAGAGCCACGAATAGGGTTAGGCTGTGGGACGAAAGGTCCTTCCGGTTGTTCTGCAACCGCCACACCGAGACGGAACACGCCATTATGATCCTTGGCAGAGAAGATGAGGAAATACTTACCGTCTTTCTCCACGACATCATTGTCCCACATCTGTTGCGCTGCCCATGGAACCTGCTCCACGTCGAGGATTACCCCATGATCCGTAGCAGCATCCTGCTCCACATCACCGAACGACAGTACATGATAGTCGCGCATCTGGAAATGACCACCGTCATCGTCGAAACACTCACCGCTGTCACGGTCGTGTGAGGGATAGATATACAATCGGTTGTTAAACACATTGGCAGAGGGATCTGCCATATAATCCTGCGGAAAAAGATATCTTGCTTTCATGATTAAGTTATTTCTTATTATATAAATTGATAATCTCCTGAACAATGGGCTTGGGCTGATACTGCCGGTCGAAGAGCAGTGGATAGTTCGTACGTCCTTTTATCGGCCATCCGTTCAGCCATGAGTTATGATCGGCGATGCCCCAGAGGTTGATACGTGAGATCTGGTCACGGTGCTTGTAATAAATCTTGAAGAACTCCAGATAACGCTTTTCTATCTCCTTGGCTTTCTCCTTGGGCAGTCCGTTGGCATATGGGTTCAGCATCTGCTGATATTCAAAGTTTTGACTGATGTCCGCACCACCGAACTGCTGCGGATTAGGCAACACATTAAGATCCAGCTCTGTCATCATCACCTTTACACCAAGGGCGGCAAACGCATCCATACTCTTCTCATATTCCGTGAGGTCGGGGTAATCCATGCCATTATGACTCTGCATACCTACGGCATCAATGCGTAACCCTTTTTCCTTCAGTTGTCTGACAATCCGACAGATCGTCTCCCGCTTGCCGGGTTTCGACGTTGAATAGTCGTTGTAATAAAGTTCTGCATCAGGGTCTGCCTCATGAGCGGCACGGAAAGCGATCTCTATGAATTCTTCACCCAGGATCTTATAGAGGGGTGACTGACGGAAAGAGCCATCATCCTCCACCGCCTCATTGACCACATCCCATCCATAAACCCGGCCTTTATAACGTCCTACCACCGTGGAGATATGATTCTTGATACGACGTTTCAGTGTCTCACGATCCACCAGCCTTCCATAACTGTCGGTGAACATCCATTCGGGAGCCTGTGAGTGCCATACCAGACAATGACCGTTGACCTTCAGATGGTTTTGCTCGCAATAGTTCACAAACTTGTCAGCCGTACGGAAATCAAAGATCCCCTCTGCCGGTTGTAACACCTCTGCTTTCATACAGTTCTCCGCCACGGCACAGTTGAAATGTTGCCGTAAGACAGCTGTGGCCAAAGGATCCTGATCATCCGACTGCCATTGGTTGACAGCTGCGCCAATCAGGCAATACTTCCCCATGGCATCCTTCAGGCCCTGTGCAGACACAGAGAGAGCGACAGATGCCATGACAAAGCATATCACTATCTTCTTGATTGTCTTCATTGATTTCTTTGTTCTATTTCTTCGTTAATCTTATCCACCAGTTCATCACTCAACTGATACTTGGAGATGATGAACATCGCCAACAAGAGTAATAGTGCAGGAATGATACAGACGAGCCAACGGATACCCTCCTGGGCCATGGGTGTCTGTAACTCCAGATCGTTCATAAAATACGCACCTGCGGCGTTGCCCACCGACATCATGGCAAAAGCCGTGATGAAGAAGAGTGCTATCACACGCAGCGGACCGTTATGCAGGAACTCCCTCCACAGGTCACTGACCTTCACATTCTTGGTCTCCTTCTCATCCATCACCACACGCTCCTTCGTCTGTGAGAAACAGAAGACGAGCAGTGCCAGTCCTACCAATGCAAAGATAAGCATGGTAAGGAACCAGGCGTTGGCATCTTTAGGTAAGGTCTGTGCCTCTTCAGCCGCCTTGTAATGTGTCCATGCCAGCACCCAACCCGGGATGACACCTCCCAACGCCATACCGGCCTTGAAGAAGATACCTGTCAACGCATTCACAATACCTGAGATACGGCGTCCGGTTTTCCACTCTCCGTAAGAGATCACCTCGGGGATTAATGCCCACATATATCCCGTTGCCACGATAACACCTGTCGACTTGATAAACTGGGCGATATATACCAGTGTGATATGCTCCTTCACCGTTCCCATCTTACTGATGATGTACAACAATAACATACCCACGATAGCTACTGTCAGGAAGATGTAAAACATATTCTTCTTGCCCACCTTACGTTTGATGGCAGGAACCATCGGCATGAAAATGAACGAAGGCAGGGAGCCCAAGCCCATGAACAAAGCCATCTCAAGGGGTAAGTCCTTACCGGCAAGGGTTGCTACCAACAGGGGAACACCTGCTGATACACACAATCCACCGACATTAGCCATGAACATTCGGGTGGAGGTAAGAATCGTTATCTCATTGGTGTCACGAGTGAGTGATGAGTTCAACGCTCCATACGGCACGTTAATCAAAGTGTAGAGCATCGACATGCCCACATAGGTGATATAGGCATAGACCAATGAGGGAGCGAAACCGTTCCAGAAACAGAGAATAGCAAGGATAGTCAGGGGAATACCGCCAGTGATAAGGTAAGAACGGTATTTTCCCAATTTAGGATTATGTTTGTCAACAAACGTACCCACTAAGGGATCCCATAACACGTCCACCAGCCTAACCAAGAGAAACATCGTACCTGCCAGTCCTGCCGACTTTGCCACATCTCCACCGAGCACATAGACATCGGTGTAGAAGAATAGCAGATACATACAGATAGTCTGATAAATCAGGTTCTGTGCCAGGTCACCTGCGCCAAAGCCGATACGCTGAAGCCAAGACAGCTTGTAGAATCCTTTCTGTTCAAATGATTGTGTCATCTTTAAACTCAATTTATATAGGTTAGATATTATTTATTGTTTTCCGTGAAGGATACTTAAAATGTTAGTTTATAAATAGAGGATTTCAAATAATAAATACTAAACAAAAACTACTGATATGGCAAAGTTAGCTAAATAAACGAATAAATGCAACATGTGATAAAAGAATGAAACAATTATAAATGCAATTGAAACAAATAACAAACTACTATCTCGGGAAATTGAAAGAAAAAGCTCTTTTCTTTTGCATTTTACTCACTTAATCACATCTCCGGTTTCACCGAAAATACTCACGTTCGGCATAAAAATAGGTAATGATATTGCAGTTGGCACATGACGCTGAAAGCGTCAACGCTCAGTAGCCGCAGGTCAACGACCTGCGGAGAATGTAGTAACAACGAATATGCACGCTGAAAGTGTGCCCCATCAATATTGATGGGCAACCCCTCTAGGGTTGGATGATGGTTACAACACCTTGTCCGTAGGTCTTACGACCCACGGCTATTGAGCGGTAACCGCGTTGCGGTTATTAACAACATACATGTGCCATCTGCTATATTATTGCCAAAAAATAAATGAATTTATTTTGTTCTGCC
>JAEEZP010000274.1 GCA_016291915.1 Prevotella sp.
CTCATAACCAAGTGTCTCGAAGAAATCACGTGTCATATCATGAATCTCTATCACCGGCACATGCTCACGTTTTGCCACGCTGCGCATTGCATCGGGATAGTCTCCATGAGTCTCTAAAATCTTCGTGTGTGTATCGTCATCGAAACGGCGTCGCTGCGTAGGGGTGATGAAGATGATATTTCCACCTGCCTCACGCACTCTGTCAATAAAGATTTTCAGTTGGTAGGCGAAATGATACCAGGCACCGTCACCCGCTCGTTTTTCTTTTTGGTCATTATGTCCGAACTCACAGATGACATAGTCCCCCTTCTTTAACATCGAGAGCACCTTGTCGAGCCTAAAACCATTGATAAACGTTCTGGCAGACAGTCCGCTCTCAGCATGATTGGAGATCGCCACCTCCTCCGTGAACCACCTCGGAATCATCTGCCCCCAACTGGCCCATGGTTCCAGTTCCTGATCCACCACCGTTGAGTTACCACAGAGGAAAACGGTTGTGGCTGTTGTATCACACTCTATTTTAATACTCTTTACGGCGGGATGCAAGCCATTGAACTCCAAGGTAAGCAACCCGTCCCAATTCAGATAATCATGCTCCCGGGGTTTCAAAGAGACTCTTTTCCCACCCTCTAACTCCGGAGAACGTTTATTGACAATAAAAGAATAAGTGGCATATTTGTTCTTCTTGGTTGTACACTTCTCCACCATCAGTCGTCTTGACTCTGCTCTGACAACAGTGTGAGCAGCCTTCTTTTTGGAACCGAGTGTCACGGTCACTTTGTAGTTGCCGTCAGCCACCGGCACTGAGAAATAAAAAGGTTTATCACTCTCCTGATTCATCACCGTATCCACAACCACCTGAGCATAGGCTGATGAAAAAGAGAATGCGCAGAGAAGAAAGAACCCCGTTAATAACCTCTTACTATATAATATCCTCAATGCTGTCTTCATAAAGCGATCTTTTTATTATCATGATTTCTCATTTCCCGATATTTTCGTTGATGACATCTTCCAGAATCATCTCCGGTCGTTCGTCACTCTTGAGAAGTTCGAAGCGCACATTATGCAGTCGAAGACCATCCACATGACGGGCAAACAGTCCGTAGGCTGGTGTCGGTCCAGCCCATCTCGGTTCCGGATAATTCGTTCCCTGTTCCCTATATGGAGTCGTCACCTTCTTTCCGCCGCCCCTGTACCTGACAAAGATATTAGAGAGTGACACATTCCTGATCGGAGTACCTTCCATACCTGTTACGATGATACCGGCCAACGAATCGACATCATCAGCAATCACATTATTAATGTATATATCACGTGCGGAAGAGATATCCGTACATTCCTTCGGACCACGGTTGCGGCAACCCGTCGTGATGTAGATTGGATAATGGTGCACATGACTCAGGGAGATATTATCCACGACGATATTCTCCATCCTTCCCCTGTCAACCACCTCAAATGCCAAACCGCTGCTCCACATACAGGTACAGTTGGATATGGTTATATTCCGGTAACCGCCATTCGACTCAGTGCCGAGTTTTATGCGCCCGCACACCCAGTTTACCTTCTCAGGCACATAGGTACCGTCTAGGAAAGTACCGAGTTTATAACCGGTCACGATACAGTTTGTGATCAGGATGTGCTCACAGAGCACGGGGCGTTTCAGCGCATACGAGCTTTTCAGTACGATGGCATCGTCATGGGGAGTATTCACCTTGGTGTTGCTCACGGTGAAATACTTGCAGCAGTCGATATCTATACCGTCACGGTTGGTATCGATCGTTACATTATCTATCGTGCCGATATCACAGCCTGTCGTTATAATGGCAAAATGCCCTCCTCTGAAAATGGTAATATCACGTATCGTGACATTACGGCATTGCTTGAAGGCGATGGCCTTATCACCCGTACCGATAGAACCGCCTTGTACATTACCGCCTCGCTCCGTATCATGACGCGTGAGTCCCTCTCCGTCAATCATTCCCAAACCAGTAATACTGATATTCGACTGTCCTTCTGCCCAGATCAACGAATTATGAAAATAGGTATGTCCGCCATCCTGATACTCTGGTGCACCAAACACCTCACTCTCATCATAGGCTTTCATCTCCGCAGGAGCAGCTAATATCTTTGCTCCACGCAACAGATGCAGATCGACATTACTTTTCATGCGAATACTACCACAGAGATAGACTCCCGGAGGCAATAGTACCTGACCGCCTCCGTTGTTGGTAGCCGCCTCAATTGCTTTGTTGATCGCCATGTGATCAAGTGTCTTGCCGTCGCCCTTAGCACCATAATCAAGCACATTGTAAACCGATGCTGCACGACTCAACACAGGAATCATCAGGAATAAAAATAATACCAGTCTTTTCATACTTCTATCATCTATAGATGTGGCAAATTTAGTGTTTTTACCGCTATTTGCAAAGGACATATTTATGAATGACCGATTAGACTCGCGTTTATGACAGAAAGAACACCCGTTTTCACGGTACACTTTTACGATAAAAAATGTATCTTTGCAAAAAATACAGAAATGAAGCATTTACTATTCTTTTGCGTACTGATGACGAGTACGTTTTTTGCCAAGGCACAAGTAATTGACAACACTCCTGACTCTATCGGAAAGGCACTTATGTCACGTCCTGCCCCAGGAACAACACGTATAGGATCCCATCCTGTACTCTTCCTGATAGGAAATTCTACCATGCGTAACGGAACACTCGGGAACGGCAATAACGGTCAATGGGGATGGGGCTATTTTGCAAACAAATATTTCAACCATCAGCGTATTTCCGTGGAGAACCAAGCCCTCGGCGGCATGTCAACACGCACCTTCTACACCGACCTGTGGCCGGCAGTACGTCAGGCATTGAAGCCGGGCGACTGGGTGATTGTATCCATCGGGCATAATGACAGTGCAGATTTCTTTGATGCGAAAAGAGCCCGCGGTGTCATCACCGGTGTAGATCCCGACACAATGGTTATCGGGAAGAATGAACGCACGCAGAAAATGGATACAGTATATAGCTATGGAACCTATCTTCGCAAATACATCACAGAGATTCGTGCCAAAGGAGCCCATCCTATCTTAATGTCACTCACTCCCCGGGATGCATATGATGATGCGGGAAAGATTATCCGTAAGCCTCAGACGCAATGGGCAGCCTACATAGCAGCCGTAGAAGGAGTACCATTCATCGACCTGAATGATATCAGTGGCAGGAAATTTGATCAATTCAGTATGTGGAAAAAGAAATATCATTTCTATGGTGACCATATCCACACCAGTGCCTTTGGTGCAGAACTGAATGCTCGCAGTGCCGCCGAGGGTATTTATTACTCTTCCCATCCATTGCTCGCCCCACTGAAAGAGATGATGGTGAATGTGGAGTTACCGACATGTTCTGTTCAACGTGAGGCAGGGAAACCTATGGTTTTCATTACCGGTGACTCTACCGTAAAAAACAAAGATAACGATGAAAACGGCATGTGGGGATGGGGTTCTCAAGCCGGTATGATTTTCGACGCTGCAAAGATAACATGGGCAAACGAGGCTATGGCTGGACGGTCAACACGCAGTTATCTCCGTGAGGGGCGCTGGGAAAAGGTGTATAACTCCCTCCAACCTGGTGACTTTGTACTTATCCAGTTTGGGCATAATGACATCTGTTCCATCACCGATCCTAAAGAACGGGGAGTGATTGCAGCTAGCTACGACACCTGTCATGTCTATCAAATGGAGAAAGACGGCCGATACGAACTGGTGTATAGCTTCGGATGGTATCTTAAGAAATTCATTGATGATGTACGGGAGAAAGGAGCCACCCCGATCTTATTATCCTTAACCCCACGCAATGAATGGCCCAACGGAAAGATCGAACGTCGTAATGACACCTATGGAAAATGGTATCGTGACGTGGTTCAGGCAACGGGCGTGGAGTTTGTAGATGTACATAATATCTCGGCAGATTTCCTTGACAAGAAGTTTGCTTCCAAAGATGGAGTGAAAAGCAAGAAACGGGCTGCTAAATATTACAATAACGACCATACTCACACTTCCAAGATCGGGGCTCAGATGAATGCACGCAGTGTGGCCAAAGGGTTGCAATCAATCAATTCGAAGCTGTCAGGCTATCTCAAGTAAGTATTTGTAATCGTATGTAAAATAAAATAAGGGGCGCAATGAAACGCCCCTTATTTGTCCACAGATTTTACACTATTATACTATTAACACATTACGAGAGATCATTAATAGCCAGGATTCTGCCATGCTTTCTTTTCGGCATCGCTGAGGTTCGTACCATCCTCGTTCTGAAGCGTATCAATAAACTTCTGTGGAATAGGACGATACATATGACGTTCCTGCACGTTTGGAGCAGCCTCCGGATTGAATGCCTTTGCACGCTTTACAAGCAATCCGGTACGGGCCAGTTCATCCCAACGGTTCCACTCACCGAGCAACTCACGGGTACGTTCGTTGAAGATGAAGTTCAGCATACGGTCGTATTCACTCGTAGCACCGATAGCGGCGAGAACAGCCTCATCTTCTGGAGGAAGCTGGGTATAACTCTTGATCTGAAGATCGGAAGCTGCCTTTGTCGAGTCAATGCCAGTAGAGAGGTAATAGGTATTCTTGTGCGTCATGGAAGCATAGTATGCCTCAGAATTGATGAGCTCCTTACCGACATTGTCCTTATTCTTCTTAACCGTCTTTGCAGCAGCTGTAGAGTTATCTTCCTTACCACCGTCAGCCTTCAGGAAGGCCATCGAGCCATCGGTATAATAGCCACGGTCTTCTCCCAGTTTCCATTGACCACGGGCACGTAGCTTGTTGACTGTAGTGATGGCATCCTGATACTTACCTAAGCGAACCTGTGCCTCAGCCTTTACGAGGTAAGTCTCACCGGTACGGGCCATGATCACATCACGGTGTGCATCTCCTTTCTCACCGGTACGTGTACCGTCGGCCGTTTTGTTGATACCACAGAAGACATTAGACTTAGAAGGATTACCTGTATAGGTATTCAGCACATACTTTCCATCCTGGAAGGTTACGAAAGCATTGGGCACCCATTTCTTGGTAAGAGGATTAACGAAACTGTGAGCATCGCTTCCACGTCCAAAGGTACCATAAGGATTACCATCAAAGCGATGGTCGTCTTTCTTATTCAAGATGAAGATGATACCCTCATCACCAATGTCAGGAACCTGATCAAGGGTGATTCCATTCTGAGAAGCCACGGATTCACGGTCGTACACATTTATATCCTTTCCGTCCTTGTCTTTTGCTTTTTTAAACTTGGTAATATTGTTCAGTCCATAGACGGTCTTGAAGGTTTTCCACATACGGGCATCGTTCACGTTATCGAATACAGAATAGGTGTACTCTGTTGGACGACAACGCTGGAAGTCCATACCACCAATATACTGACCGCGCTGTACCCAACCACCTGAGAAGTTAGAGAACTGAGGATCGAAATAGTTGTAAGTACGGTTACCGAAACGTCCCTGAGTAGTATTGTCCAGGTTATGCTCAGCAGCCATCAGAATCTCGTCAAGACCCTCATTGGGACAGTCTACACCCGTCCATTTAGCATACAGATCCCAGTAGTCAGAAGCTAAGGGGCATGCAGCGATCACCTCATCACAGAGAGAGATGACACGATTCAGGTCTGCACTCTTCTCGTACTTCGAAGCCCAGGAGGCGCAACGCTCAGACTGGCGGTAAAGCAGAGCCTTAGCCAGGAAGTGAGCTGCAGTGTACTTGGTCCAAGTTCCGTTACCACGCCATTTTTTGGTGGGTAAGAGCTGATAGGCTTTCTCAAAATCATCAATAATCAGATTCAGCGTTTCCTCCTCGCTGGCACGTGTGTAGTTCTTTTTAACGACTCCGTTAGCTGGTTCTGTTTCCAAAGTCACAGCACCATACTGACAGAACAGGCGATAGTAATTATATCCACGCAGGAAATGAGCCTCACCAAGAGCCTTGTTACGGGCATCTTCATTGGTTACATTGTCTGCCTTGCTGATAATCAAGTTGGCAGTAGAGATACCATAATACATCTGATCCCAGAGTGCTGATACAGCAGGACAGTTCTTGTTTGCTGCACCTAAAGCTGGTGTACAATCCAGAGGGTTCAAACGGTTGTCATATGTATTCCAGGGTTCTGAAGTGAGGTCTGCACCATTGGTAAACTCATCGCAACCATAGAGTGTGATACCGTAAGCCCACTCATAACCGAAGTGCCAACGTAAGTTTGCATAGAGGCCGGCAGCCATAGCCAAGGCTCCATCCTGTGTCTCAAGCAGTGCGTCTGTGTAAAGATGACCAGCTTCTTCCTCCAGGAATTCGTCACCACAGGAGGTAGTACCCATCAAGGTGAACAACGACAATGCACCGCAAACTATTATGTTATTAAAATATTTCATATTTGTTTCGTCTTTATATTATTACCAAAAGTTTAGAAATCAACCTGAACACCAACGGTAACACCACGGTTAAAGTAAGTGCGGCCAGTATCGAGATCCATGAAATCAACTGAAGAGTAAAGCATACCGAGGTTCTTGCCCTGAATATAGAGTTTCAAGCCATTGATACCTATCTGACTGAGCAACTTCTTATCGAAATTATATGCGAGAGAGAGGTTACGGATCTTGATGAACGATGCATCTTTGAATCCGAGCAGACCAGCATAGGGATCACCTCCAGCCTGGCTGTAAACAGGTTTCTGCCAATCGGCACCGGTATTGTCCGGTCTCCAGTAGCTGATCTCACGCTGCTGATACATACCGAGCTGACCTTCACCACCAGTGCTGATAGTGTAGCCGAAGCGGCCCTGCAGGTCAAGCATGAGCTCAAAGCCCTTCCAACTGATACTGTTTGACCAGCCTGCTGTGAAACGTGGATTCTTATTACCGATAATCACACGGTCCTCAGCATTAATCACATAGTCACCATTCTGATCGACAGGACGAACACTTCCTGCTGTGAACTTTTCACCTTTCTCATTAAACTTTGCCATCTCTTCAGCATCGCTTTCCTGCCAGATACCATTAGCCTCAAATCCATAGTGTACAGCTATCGATTCACCAATGAACCAAGCATTGTTGACGTCGTCCTGTTTGCCATTAGCCAGTTCTACGATTTCATCCTTCTGCCAAGCGAAGTTCAGATTTGAATTCCAGATAAAGTCTTTGGTAATCACTGGGATTGTATTCAATGTCACTTCTACACCCCTGTTCTTGGTCTGACCGACATTGGTCTTCATTGATGGATATCCAGAGAGTGAAGGAATTGTCATATCAAGAATCAAGTCCTTGGTACGAGATGCGTACATATCGAGGGTACCACCAATACGGCCTTTCAGGAAACTGAAGTCGACACCCAGGTTCCACTGAGTGGTCTTCTCCCAACCCAGATTCTTGTTAGGCATCTTGTTAGAACCTGAAGAATAATAAGGCTCATTAGTGACGAGGATCTGAGAGTTACCAAGGCTGAATGGCATCCAATAAGCACTGATCACACCCAATGTTCCGTAGGGATCTACGGCGGCATTACCAGTCACACCGACACCGAAGCGGAGTTTCAACTGATCGACCCAGCTGACATTCTTCATAAATTCCTCCTCTTCCATACGCCAACCTAAGGCCATAGAGGGGAAGAAGTCCCATTTCTTTCCTTGTGCAAGCACTGACGCACCATCCCAACGTGCTGATGCTGTGAGGAGGTAACGCTCCATGAACGAGTAGTTCACACGAGCCATATATGAAGACAATTGATTACCAGAGAGGCCAGAACCGATACCCACTTGATACTGGGGATCCGTTACGTCAACGGCACCAAGGTTATTCCAAAGGAATGAAGACATAGGAACCTTCTGCTCACTGATAGAACTGGTTTCTGTCCTAGTCTTAGAGGCACTCTGCAACAAGGTTAAGCCAAGCGTGTGAGCACCAAATGACTTATTATATAACAACATATTATCGAGTGTCCATGCTAACTGCTGACCATCACCACGGCTAACGGTGTTGTTACCGCCGGCACGGCTGATAGAACTGCTGTCAAGGAAATTACCATTACGATAGTAACGGAATTCAGGTCCGAACTGAGTTTTCCACATCAGTCCCTGAAGAGGCTCATAAATCTGTCCGAAGTCAATCTGAGCATAGAAACTGCCCAACAGACGGAAGCTCTTTCTCTCATCATTCGACTTTGTCCACTCATCTATGATGGAATAGGTATTCGTTGTAGATCCACCAGGCTGAGTAATGATCTCACCATTCTCATCGTACGGAAGAGTGTAACGCAGAATAGCCTTGGCTGCACCATAAAGATCGGTAGGACCGGAACTGGTACCGTAAGCCTTAGAGTAACCATACTGCTGAGTAGAGAAAGAAGCATTGAAAGATCCACCGGTCTTGAACCACTTGGTTCCCTGAATATCTGCAGAGGCAGAGAAATTATAACGATCATATGTCTGTCCCTTCTGAGTTCCCTCGTTACGGAGATAACCGAAAGATACAAATCCTGCAACATTCTTGGTACCACCACGGGCACTAACAGTGTGCTCCTGAGTAAGACCTGTCTGAGTAGCAAACTCTGTCCAATCAGTATCTGTTACCTTAGAACCGTCCCATGAGCCACCGGCCCATCCTTTCAGGACATTATTCAGGGCAGTGTCATCACCTCCGAAGAAGTTTCGATCCTGCGCCTCTGTTGGCTGATCACCCGGAGTGTACTTATCCGGACTCATGTTATAGTAAGCCCAACGACGCCATGTGATATAATCACTGGCTTTCATGGCAGGACTCTTATCAACAATCTTCTCAAAAGTTAAAGAACCGTTGTAGCTCACCTGCATCTTACCTTCCTGACCACGCTTGGTGGTGACGAGTACGACACCGTTAGCACCACGGCTACCATAGATAGCAGTAGAAGAAGCATCCTTTAAAATATCAATACTCTCAATGTCACGAGGATTCAATGCCTCAATACCACCCGATTGAAGGGGTACACCGTCAACCACGTAAAGGGGACCCTTGCCAGCAGAGATAGATCGCTGACCACGAATGGCGATGCTACCAACCGTTCCAGGACGCTCACTGGTAGTGATATCCACACCGGCAGCTTTACCCTGGAGTGCTTCAAAAGCATTGTTTACCGGCTTCGAATTCAATTCCTTCTCGCCTACACGAGTCAAAGCACCTGTCACATCTCTCTTCTTCTGAACACCGTAACCAACTACCACGACATCATCGAGGAGTTGACGGTCTTCCTGTAATGTAATGTTAATTGATGATTTCCCTCCCACAGGAACCGTCTGTGTGGCATAGCCTACATACGACACAACGAGACTACCATTCTGTGGTACATTGGGAATGGTAAAGTTACCATCTAAGTCGGTGACTGTTCCTGTGCTTGTTCCTTTCACAACCACACTGGCTCCAATGACAGCCTCACCATTTGCATCGACTACAGTTCCTGAAACTTTGTTCTGGGCTAGGGCTCCTGTGGAGCACAGCACCATCAAAGCCAGGATCATCAGTTGTCGGATCAAACATGACCCTGACATCAACTTGTCTGAAATTAGTCCTTTTCTCATACAGTTAAATAATGGTTAATAATTAATATGTAAACTTTATAATATTCTTTCTCACTTTTTGTCCATCCCGAAAACAGTCCCTTACCCTTCAAAACCTAATATCTACTAACCAAAACTAAAACACCTAATAATAACCTTACAAAAACCTAATTAATACTACAATCTAATCTAATAACCTAAAAACCTTTAAAATCGATTGTTCCGTCTTTCACAAGGAGGAAATCGTAAGCAAAAGTATAAATATATTAAAAATACAATAAGTGGTTAATCATTCAAAGAACACCGAATAATTATTCATGACGAATAAACCCATGGTTTTTTCGTATTTTTGATTATTTTACCTATCCTATCTGTAAAAATATGCATTCGTAGCTTAGAATGGTATGTGAAAGACAGAGAATTATCGTTAATTTCGTCAAACAGGATAGGTGATTCTGTCATGGGAGAAAACTGTACATAAAAAATTTGATTTATCCTTCAAATTGATTATATTTGCATAATAAAAGGAACTAGTATGAAAAGGATATATATATTATTACTCTTGTATCTCTGTGTTACCGGAGCTGCCGCACAGAACGTTCTTTATGCAGATAAGCATATCGGCATTGAAAACGGTCTATCAAACAATTTCATCATCGACCTGACCATCGACAAGAGAGGACATGTTTGGGTGGCTACTGAATCGGGACTCAACAGAGTGGCCGGAAATATCGTAACGAGTTTCAACAGACAGAATCTGATGGAAAACAGTTATATAAGTGTTATCGGCAGTGGTATCAGATGCTTGTACTATGACAATACGACCGACAAAGTAATGATTGGCATGGAGAATGGCTTGAGCGTGTACGACAACAAAGATGCTACCTTCAAGAACTTTTCCCGTCAGGATGCACCTTTTCATTCCGGTATCAATGATATCATCAGCAAGAACAACGGCACCGCCTGGCTATTAGCAGTCAACGGTTCTGTATGGCAGATGGACTGCAACACGCTGGAGATGAAAGAACTGAAGATAGACTCTCCACATGGTATTCGCTGCGGTTACGATGACGGTAACGGTCATCTGTATTTAGGACATACCAGCGAGGGTATGTCAGTGGTTGATATCAACAATGGTAAGTCCAAGCATTTCGTTCATCAGGAAGAGCAACCGAGCAGTCTTCCGGGTAATAACGTGAGATGTATCTATCAAGATGACATGAAGAATATTTGGGTAGGTACTGATCATGGCGTTGCCCTTTTTAATCCGCAAAAAGGTACATTTACAAAGGTAGCCCACACTGGGGCCGCCATTTATGATAATGTATATAGCCTGAAGAAATTCAGCGACGGCCGACTGTGGGTAGCATCCGACATGGGTGGCATCTCCTTCATTGATCCTAATCAGGCCAGTGAACATGAGAAGAACGGCACGCCCATCTATTTTGATGAGAACAAAAAACTGCATCTCTCCTCCACAAACACCAGAGCATTGGCACAGGATGAGTTCGGTAATATCTGGATAGGTTGTCACAGCACAGGTATAGACTTTATCGCGGCACAGAAGCCACAGTTTCAGACAATTCCTTTTTATGATGAGAACAATCAACAGAAACGTATTTATGGTGTTTCTGCCGACGGTCGGGGAAATGTCTGGTTAGGAGGAGAGGATGAGTTCTCATTATGTAGGGATGGGCATATCGTGAAAACCTGGAAGATTACCGGTGGACGGCGCAGGGAACACTCCTTCGTGATGTGTCTGCTCGCTGACCATCAGGAAAACATCTGGTTAGGTATTGAAGACGACGGTGTCGTAAGATACGATCCCCGTTCACAACGCTTTGAGCGTATTGAGATCGGTTATGCAGCACCCGACATCCGTTCTTTGGCAGAAGATCGTGATGGCAGGATCTGGATAGGCAGTGAATTCGGCATCTGCTCATACAAAGATGAGATCGTTGACCGGGAAGAGATTATTAACAAAAAGATTAGCCATGAGCATATCTGCCGTATTCTCGAACTTAGTGACGGACGTTTGCTTTTAGCCACACAAGCAAAGGGAATCTTTTTCGTCAACCCCAGGAATAAGGATGTGATAACCATCAACGAGCAAGACGGACTGCCATCATACTGCGTCAATGATGTGTGTGCTGACGGTGAGAACGGTGTATGGCTGGGAACATACGAAGGATTGGTGCATATCCCTGATATCAGACAGCCACGGAAATTCTCCACATACGATCACAGACAAGGACTGAAAGAAAATCATATCCGCGCCTTGCAGTTCGACAGGTCGGGACACATCTGGTTGAGCACCTTCACAGGTATATCCTGCTTCGATCCCGTGAAAAAACGATTTTATAATTACAACCATTCCGACAATCTGCCATCAGGGAGTTTTATCAGTGCTTCTTCAGCTACGGCATCCGATGGTACGATGTTCTTCGCTTCGCCTAATGGGGTGTGTTTCTTCAATCCTCAGGCAATGAACCACAATCAGAAGGTCTCGGAAGTGCAGATCGTCAGTCTTGAGGCATATAACCCCGCAGGAGAAGATACAGAGATTCAGCGTTTGGTTCCCGACAGCAAAGGATACGTATATACCTCGTATAAACAAAATACGCTGCATATCACCTTCACAGTAAAGGACTTCTCTCAGTCCGGGCGAGTCGAATATTCTTATCTCATGAAAGGACTGAATGATGAGTGGTATTATATTGATAACGATGATGATGTGGTGTTCCGCGGTCTGCGTCCCGGAAACTACACGTTCATTCTCCGGGCAAAGCTGAAGAGTCAGGATTGGGAAGAGGCTTCCGTCACCCAGATTAAGATCCGTATCAAGCCACCATTCTGGCTATCGTGGTGGGCATATCTTCTCTATGCTTTGTTGTTAGGTACTATCGTATGGATATTGATGTCTACCTACAAACGAAAACTGCAACTCGAAAATTCCCTTGAGTTGGAGCGACGTGATAACCTCCAGAAAGAAGAACTGAACGAAGAACGGTTACGTTTCTTCACGAACATCACCCATGAGCTGCGCACACCACTCACACTCATCCTGGGTCCATTGGAAGATCTTGTCAACGACAACCAATTATCGGAAACCTATCACAAAAAGCTGGAGCTGATAAACAAAAGCGCCGGCAGGCTACGCGACCTGATCAACCAAATACTGGAATTCCGAAAGACGGAGACACAGAATCGTCAACTCACAGTAGCAAAGGGTGACTTGGGAACGCTTGTCACAGAGATTGGACAGTATTATAATCAACTCAACCGTAACCCGCAAGTGGCGGTGAATATCGCTGTAAGTGACAAGGTACCACCTGTTTATTTCGATTCAGAGGTTATCTCATCCATTATCAGTAATCTGATGTCGAATGCCGTAAAATATACGGAGAAGGGATTTATCAATCTATCACTTGATACTGACGACCATGGCCAAGCAGTCATATCCGTGGAAGACTCTGGATATGGCATCGCACCAGATGCTCTGGATCATATCTTCGACCGCTATTATCAAGTGAAAGGGGAACATCAGGCATCGGGTACAGGAATAGGATTAGCATTAGTAAAATCACTTGCCGACTTGCATCAAGGTACACTGACAGTAGATAGTCAGTTAGGTAAGGGCACGAAATTCTCGTTTGCCATACTGACAGATAACACCTATCCTAATGCCTTACATAAAGAAGACCGTGACGAGGAGACAGAGAAAGAAAGTGAAAATTCCGTTATGGCAGATTATGAAGGTGACCAACGACCCGTATTACTCGTTGTGGAAGACAATAGCGATATACGACAATATATCGCCAACTCCATGGGCGATGATTTCCAAATCCTGCAAGCAGCTGATGGTGTGGAAGGTTTGGAGATTGCCCTTGAGAATATCCCAGACATCATTGTCAGTGATATCATGATGCCAAAGATGAATGGTATTGATCTCACCCGCCGACTGAAAGAAGATATCAACACCAGTCATATTCCCATTATTTTACTCACAGCTAAAGATTCTGTCGAGGATAAGCAAGAGGGCTATGAGAGTGGAGCTGACTCTTATCTCACCAAGCCTTTCAGTTCCCGTCTGTTGCAGAGTCGTATCAACAACCTCTTGTCCGGCAGACGCCATCTTGCAGAGTTGATCCTGCAGAGGAGTCAGAATACCACAACAGCGAACAGCCCCGCACTTTATCCGACTGATGAGAAGCCTCAACTAAATCGTCTCGACCGGGAGTTTATAGACAAGATGAATCGGGTGATACAGGAGAATATCGACACAGAGAATCTTGACATGGCATTCATGACGGATAAGATGGCCATGAGTCATTCTACCTTCTACCGGAAAGTGAAAGCACTTACCGGAATGACGGCAAAAGAGTATATCCGCAAGCTGCGTCTGCAACGCTGTGCCCAGTTGCTCGCCAGTGGTGATTATAATGTGTCAGAGGCAGCATCGATGACCGGTTTCAACGATCTCGGTCATTTCCGCGAGGTGTTCAAAAAAGAATATGGAGTAGCCCCCTCAGATTACTCAAAGAATAGAAATCAACGTTAAAATGAAACGAATAATAAGTATTGCTGTCTTTGTTATTGTTTCTTTACAGAACATTATTGCTCAAAACGATTTTGTGTGGTTCGACGGGAATACGCCCATTACCTACTCTGTTTCCAGGAAAGTCGATCCTGTAGTAAAAATCGCCTTGGAAATGTTCAAAGAAGATATGTGTCTAGTAACTGGCTTAAAACCTAAGTCATCCCCAAAGGGTATCATCCGCATCATCCCAAAAAAGAATCAGGAGAACCAATCCCAAGATGGCTTCGATATATATATCAGAAAAGGAAAAATCTTTGTGGTAGGTCATGGAGGTAGAGGAACCGCTTATGGCATACTCGAATTGTCAAGATTAGCAGGTGTTTCTCCATGGATATGGTGGGGTGATATCGTTCCCGAAAGGAAAAAGTCGTTATCACTTCCCATAGATTATCATACACGACAACAGCCCAGTGTGGAATACAGGGGTATCTTTATTAATGATGAAGACTGGTCCATACGCCCCTGGAGCAGTAAGACATTAGAACCGGGAGCTGAAGGACGTATCGGTGTGCAAACCTATAAACGTATCTTCCAACTCCTTCTACGACTTCGCGGTAATACAATCTGGCCGGCCATGCACGAGGGAACCATTGCTTTCTTCGATGTAGAGGGTGCAAAGGAAATGGCTGACTCATTCAGCATCGTCTTGGGAACCTCTCACTGTGAACCCATGATGCGAAACAATGTTGGAGAATGGAAGAAAGCCGATCGTGGCCCTTTCAATTATAGAACCAACCGTCAATCCGTTCAGAACTATTGGATAGAGCGACTGAAAGAGGTAAAAGATAGGCGAGAGAATATCTTTACCATCGGCATGCGGGGTATTCACGACAGTTCGATGGAAGGTTATTCGACCATGCAAGAAAAGTTCGAGGGATTGCAGCAAGTCATCAATGATCAACAGACTTTACTTGAAGAATACGTTGGTAATCCTAAAAAGCTGACACAGATGTTCGTTCCTTATAAAGAAGTGCTGGAACTGTATGATAACGGTTTGAAGGTTCCCGATAACGTTACGTTGATGTGGTGCGACGACAATTATGGTTATATCACCAGATTATCTGACGATGCTGAACAGCAACGGAGTGGTGGTGCCGGAATCTATTACCACCTGAGCTATTGGGGGAGGCCACATGATTATCTCTGGTTGACGACGACACAACCAGGACTGATATTCAATGAAATGAGCGAGGCATATCGTCATCATGCACGCAAAATATGGATAGCTAATGACCATGACCCAAAAGTGGCAGGCTATGACTTGGAGTTGTTCATGGATATGGCATGGAACATCCACAGTGTAAGTGCTGCCACTGTCACCCATCATTACAAAGGATGGTTATGCCGGCAGTTTGGCCACGACATAGGAAATCGTATATTTCCTGCCATGCACGATTTTTATCGTCTTTGCGGCGAACGTCGCCCGGAATTCACAGGACACACACAAGTAGAACTGGATAAGAAAAAGTATGAAAGAGGATTATCACCTGTCACCACTGTCGATTGGGACAGACAGGAAGCGTACCAACGTCTCAGTGACTTCGGGAAGATAAAAAGATGTGTAGAAGATAATTATCCACACGTACGGAAAGATTTACAAGATGCTTATTTCACAGCCATACTCTATCCCGTGCTCGCCACAGAAGCCATGAACAGGAAGATCCTGGGAGACACGATTGAGAGCCACAAGGCTTATCAGGAGATCCTCCAACTGACAGCACGATATAACGAGATAAAAGAAGGTAAATGGCGCTATCTGATGAGTGCTGCCCCCCGTGATTTACCAGTATACAGGGATGTGCATGCATCCTTATCCCTTGATAAGCAGCAGCCCATCATTGTCAGGGATGCACATTCTTTCAACCAAGCTACACAGGGAGCTCATCCTATACAGATGCTCGGATATTCCATGAATGCTGTCTCCTTACCTAAAGAAGGGTCATTAATCTATTCATTTACTGTTGATAAGGATGAAACCTATACCCTTTTTACCAGATTAATCCCCACCCATGCGATAGATTCCGGAGATATTCGTTACAGCATAAGTATTGACAATGGTAAACCAACTATTTATACGCTGAAAGAACCTTTCCGCTCGGAAGAATGGAAAAAGAATGTTCTCCGTGGACAGGCTATTCGCGAAATGACTGTTACACTGTCCAAAGGAGAACATACCTTAACCATCAAGGCTCTCGATGAGCATATCATCGTGGATCAATGGTCGTTATACCTTAGCAAATAAGTATCGTATTGTGTCTTAAAAGGCCTAAAGGGTGCCGGTATATCACTCGGACGGATAAAGAACTGTCGAAAGATATCCGGCATCTTATCCGTATTGATCTTATACAAAGTGAAGAGACCCTTTAATGTGTCTGTCTCCTTGGCGATGACAGGGAAGGCAGTACGAGCGAACTTCGGGCCTTGTCCTGAAACTGCAACATTCACTGTAAGGACGACACCACGGTCAGTCTGCTCAAAATTCAGATTCAGACTATTACCAACGATCAGTAATCCATCACCGTCTTTTCCTGACAGGAGAGTAGCATCTACGCCCATTCTGTTTCCTTCAAAATAGAGATCATCCATCTGTTTGCTCCAGAAACCATAACGGTTAGCCTGTTGCCGACCAGGATATGAGGCAAAAGGACCCTGACCGATCCATTGCACTCGATCAATCTTTTTATCAAGCAGGAAGGCCAAGCCCAACTCCGACAAGAAAGTATCTGTGGTATCAGGGGTAAGACTAAATGCCACCTGGGTAGCCGTGCCTTCTCGGGTGATATTCACCTCAGCCTTTACATATGGATTATCCAGTGGTTGCAGGTAATTCCCTATACGTTGGTTTGCTACCTTCAGACGTTCTGCCATTGTTTCTTTACGACCGACACGTACTAAAGGTCCTTCTTGTATCAAATCCATCACATTATCATCACCCGTCCAACATACATTGGGTTTATTCATCACAAAACTCTGATGAAGGAAAGTATTTCCCTGAGTATCTTTAATATCCAACTGTAGTAAGGAAAGGCCTGATTGCTCGGGTAATGGCAATAGGTAATCATTAGAAGTACGAGGACCGCAGTCAGGACTGAAAGCACCACCCGCCACTGTATCTCTGTTGTTGGTCAGATACCAATGGAATATCACATGATCCTTCAGATTGATAAAGTCATAACGGTTATGAACAGTGAGTCTGACTCGCTCTGCTTCTCTGTCACAAGATGACACAAAAGCACGGGCGTAGTTATGCTGTAGTTCATAGTAGTTGGGTAAAGGTGTACGATCGGCATAAAGCAAGCCATCAGTCCCTTTATTTCCCGACATCTCAAAGCCAGCATCGTCTGAGGTAAATACTTTTTCCTCATATCCATATCGTTTACCTCCTACAGCATCCGTTTTAAAAGGCATGCCTTGATCCACCCATTCCCAAACGGAACCACCGGCAATACAGGGTGTTCGCTCAATAATCTCCCACTGTCTGTCATGATCCTCAAAAGAGATACCCAAAGTATGACAGTATTCTGTAAAGATCACCGGACGGTCAGCACGCTGATAGAAATCTGCGATCTGCCCCGTAGTGGGATAATGTGGTGCATAGATGTCTGCCACCTTGGGGAAATCATAATTGAACTTACGGAAATAAGAACCCACCTGAGGATAACAGACAGGACGAGAACTGTCTAACTGTGCTTTTACATAACCACCAAGTTTTACACAGATATCTGTCAGTGGGTTCTCATTACCCAAGCTCCAGATGATGACCGATGGATGATTCTTATCGCGACGAATGGTTGCTTGCGCTCTCTGCTGGAGTACCTGATAGAAGGAAGGGTCAGAGAGGTTCTTATCCCCATAACCGAAAGGTACTTCATCGATGATATAGAACCCCAGAGAGTCGGCCAACTCATAGAAACGCGGTTCACGGGGATAGTGTGAGGTGCGGATATAGTTGACCGAAGCTTCTTTCATCAGTTTCATATCCTTTAGTGTCAACGCCTCACTGATGACTTTCACGGTTTGAGGATCTGTAGCATGGCTGGTGACACCACGTAACTTGATGGGTTTACCATTTATCTTAAGGATATTTCCCTCTACCGTCACCTCACGGAAGCCAAACTTATGCTCAAAGGTTTGCAGCACTTTACCTTTCTGCATCAACGTCGTGCGAAGAGTATATAGATAAGGTGTTTCCGCTGTCCACAAATGTGGAGACACGACTTTCTTTTCCCCCACGACCCTTCCCTGAGCATCTAATATCTCATGTCTCACAGTTGTTGTCTTGTCAGGGTTTGCTACACTCGTTTCTACCTGGACATCCCCTGTATTCTTCGTATGAATCACCAAGTCCTTCAGATGAGTATGAGGAATGGTCATCAGTGTTACATCACGGAAGATTCCATTGGGTGACCAATCATCATTACAGTCGAAGTCACTTCCACGATAGCGTGATACTACACGCATAGCAAGATCCTGACGAACCTTCTTCTTGTTGATAAAGTCTGTAATATCGAAAAGAGCCGTGTTATAGGCAGAATGCCACGAACCCACCTCTTTCCCATTAATCCACAGATCATAGCCATAGAGGACACCGTCAAAACGGATGACTACCCTTTGTCCTTTCCATTGCTCAGGCACAATGAAGGATGTTCGGTAATAACCAGTCAGAGAATCCGGGCTGCCATAGGTTGGGCGACAAAAGCCATGAGCCTCCCAACAACCGGGAACAGGGATATTTCCCCAGCTTTCATCTTCCACAGGAACCTTCTTATTTTCATCTATCCCTTTCACAACCTTCAGCCTCCAGTTGCCGTTGAGGGACATTTTCATCGAAAGCTCCGTGACAGGGAGGATACCTTGGAAAGCATCCAGCACCTGAGCATTGACAGGAAGCAGACAGCAGATTCCTATCACCACTGACAATATTCTTCTCATCATAGTTTTTTATATTTCAAGTCTATCTTTGTATATTTCCTCTCACGCTGGTTATTCCAATGTTCAAACAATCCGAGCGGCTGCTCCAACGGTTTCC
>JAEEZP010000026.1 GCA_016291915.1 Prevotella sp.
ACTAATCACCAACTATGACATATCTGATCGATGGAGTGTCAGTGCCGGTACGACCTTCCACCGGCGATCAGCCGTTGACAAAGTCGCATTCCGACAGATTGGCCAACCAGATACCTACCACACTTTTGCTCCTATGATAGAGACACAGATACGACCATGGTCATGGCATGGACCGATGTTTACCATCAATTATGAGCAAGGTATCAAGGGTGTCGGTAAATCGGACATGAATTACGGACGGTTGGAGGTTGACGCCAACTGGCTGAGACCTTTTTCACGATTACGATCACTCAGCATGCGCTTAGGTTTCGGAGTGTATACAATGAAAGATAAAGAAGAGTATTTCCTCGACTTTGAGAATTTCCGTGATGAGTATATGTTAGGATGGAATGATGACTGGACCGGTGAGTTTCAGTTGTTGAAACAAGAAACATATAACTCTTCCGACTACTATGTACGTTCGAACATCACCTATGAGTCACCGCTGTTATTACTCTCAAATCTGCCACATCTCGGACATTTTGTAGAGACTGAACGTATCTATGTCAATACATTATTATTGCAAAAGGTACATCCTTATAATGAGTTTGGCTATGGATTGAAAAACCGTTATTTCTCCTTCGGACTCTTTGTGGGAATAAAGAATTTCAGATATGATGGTATCGGATGTAAAGTCGGTTTTGAATTGTTCAGAGACTGGTGATGATGAATGGGTTTTTTATGGACTTAATGAATTTGGGAACTTACAAATAGATTTATGACAAAACAATTAACAGTATATAAAGCAAGTGCCGGTAGCGGTAAGACATTCACGCTGGCAGTGGAGTATATCTCTCTCCTGATTGAGAATCCACTGGCATACAAGAATATATTGGCAGTGACCTTTACCAACAAAGCGACCGAAGAGATGAAGGAACGTATTCTTTCACAACTCTATGGTATATGGAAAGGTTTATCCGAGTCAGATGATTACCTTGAGAAAATACGAGAGAAAATAGATTATTCCGAAGAAATGATTCGTGAGAGAGCCGGTATAGCCTTACACCTGCTCATTCATCATTATCATTATTTTCGTATAGAGACCATAGATTCTTTTTTCCAGAGTGTTTTACGTAACCTTGCGAAGGAGCTGAACCTCACGGCCAACCTCCATATTAGTCTCGACGACCAACAAATAGAGAGACAAGCAGTGGATGAGATCATTGAGTCGTTCTCTCCTAATGACCCGATGCTGATATGGTTGATTCAATATATTGAAGAAACCATCGACAATGATAAAAGCTGGAATGTGATATACTCATTGAAAGAGATGGGTATGAATATCTTCAAGGATTTTTATAAGAAAAACAGTAAGGCACTTGGTGAAGCCATGCAAGGTGACTCATTTAAGATATATGTCAACATGCTGCGCCAGATACGAGAAGATGCAAAAAAGACCATGAGCAACTATGGTGACCGGTTCTATGAAGCTATGGAAAAACATGGATTGTGTGAAAGTGACTTTTCCGGCAGCACGAAGATCTATAACTATTTCAAAAAGATCAAAGATGGTAAGATCGACAACAAGTCATGTGTAAATACATCACTTAATAAATGTATTATTGATCCCGAAGCATGGGTGACAAAGACGAACCGTAACCGGACACAGATTCTGAGTGTGATTACCTCTGTGTTACATCCTTTGTTGCTTGAGACAGAACAAACTCGAAAGCGATTATTGAAAGAGTATATCTCAGCAACCCTCATCCTGGATAATATCAATCAGGTGCGTTTATTGCATCAGATTGAAGATAAAGTGCACGAACTGAATCAAGAGACTAACCGATTCCTGTTGAGTGACACACAACAGCTCTTACAGAATTTGATGAAAGATACTGATACACCATTTGTCTTTGAAAAGATCGGTTCGCAACTGTCTCATGTGATGATCGATGAGTTTCAAGATACGAGTAAGGTACAGTGGGAAAACTTCTTACTTCTTCTGAAGGAGACGATGAGCCATGCAATAACTGACGAACAACGAAAACTGGTGAACAACCTTATCGTCGGAGATGTTAAACAGAGTATATACCGTTGGAGAAACAGTGACTGGCAGTTGCTTAATGGCATCACCGATCAGTTTGCTGATAGTAAGAGAGTCCTTGACATCAAACCGTTAGATAAAAACTACCGGTCATATACCAACATCGTGCATTTCAATAATATCTTCTTTACCCATGCTGTAGAGAAAGAAGCGTCGGACATAATTACTAAATATAATAATCCTGACGGAGCGGAATCTATACGTTCAGCGTACAAGAACGTCTGTCAGCAAAAGAAAAATCCTGAGAAGAAAGACGGTTATGTAAATGTGCAACTCTTTACTTCCAAGGATTTTACCGAACAGTCCATGTGTGAGATGGTAGGTCAACATGTGGACAGACTACTTGCCAATGGTATTCCTCAGAAAGATATTGCCATTCTGGTTCGTAATAAAAAAACAGACGTTCCACGAATTGCTAATTATTTCATGCAAACACGTCCTGTCGTGAATATCATTAGTGAGGAAGCTTTCGAACTGCAATCGTCTATGACTGTCTCAACGCTCATGGATTGTCTACGATTATTGTTATATCCCGATGTGACCATCTACAAGGAGAACATCAAAAGTACTATTGCCCATATCCATGCTACAGTTGATGTTGATAGCATATTTGCTGATCAACAACGTTTTCAGCATCTATCTCTGATAGATCTTCTCGAAACGTTGTTCACACAACTGCAGTTGTCACTCATACCCCATGAGGGTGCTTATCTTTATAAGTTCTTTGATGAAGTGATGACATTCTCACGAGATAACGGATCGGACATTTCGCTATTCCTTGATGAATGGGATAACTCTATAAAGAAGAAAACAATACAGACTAATGTAGCTGACGGTATTCAGTTGATTAGTATACACAAAAGTAAAGGCTTGGAGTTCCCATATCTTATCATACCTTTCTGTGACTGGCTCCTGGAACATAGTGCACCTATATGGTTCGAGCCTCCTATTGCCCCTTTCAACGCCATGCCTATCGTGCCTGTAAAGTACTCTTCTCAACTTGCTGAATCCATTTTCAATGAAGACTATCAGCATGAACATCTTCAGAATGTTGTTGATAATCTTAATTTGTTATATGTTGCATTTACAAGAGCAAAGAAAGGATTATTTGTTATTGGTAGAAAGCGTGATTCGAGATATCGCAGTGAATTAGTTGAAAGGGTCTTAAATGATCTTTCAGAAGAAATTACCGACGCACTGTATCAATCAGATGATAACAGCATACTCTTTGAATATGGCACAATTCCGGGTATAGAGAAGAAAGAAGGCAAATCTGAACAGTCAGTAAAGAATGTCTTTACTTCATTACCAGCCGACGAGCCGCTGGAATACTATCCATCTCATCATCAGGTGGTATTCCAACAAAGTAATAAGAGTAAAGAGTTTTTAGCCAATGACGAACCGTCACAGCAAGAAGCTTATATTAAGATAGGTAATGTCTTACACTATCTCTTCTCAAAGATACGTACAAAAGACGATGTGCCGATGGTTTTGAAAACGTTAGAGCAAGAAGGAATCTTGTATGATGATGATATATCGCTGGAACATTTGCAAGATATGCTTGACAAGCGGCTACATGATCCACGGGTAGCATCATGGTTCTCTCCGCATTGGACCTTGTACAATGAATGTTCGATTCTGACTGTTGATGAAAAAGGACATGTCATTGAAAAACGCCCCGACCGTGTGATGGTTGATGGCAACAAAGCTGTTGTAGTGGACTTCAAGTTCGGAAAATTCATTGATGATTATAAGAGTCAGGTGAGAAGATATATGGAGTTACTCACACAGATGGGATATTCTCAAGTAGAGGGTTATCTTTGGATGGTTTATACCAATAAAATAGTTCCTGTAAAATGAAGAAGTTTCTTGAATACGTAGCAGAAGATATTATTAATCGATTTGGCAATGACTTGTCAAAAGTTGTCGTGGTGTTCCCTAACAAACGGGCATCCCTGTTTCTCAATGAGTACCTTGCTAAGATCTCCGGGAAACCCATCTGGAGTCCAAGATATATCACTATCAGTGAACTATTCCGTCAACATTCTCAGTTGGTGGTAGGTGATCCTTTGAAACTGATTTGTGAATTATACAACAGTTATCTACAACAAACCGGTTCTGATGAGACACTGGATCACTTTTTCAGTTGGGGACAGTTGTTGATTGCCGA
>JAEEZP010000275.1 GCA_016291915.1 Prevotella sp.
AGACAAAATGTAGGTTCTTCGCATTGGGCTGCGGGACTCGCTACGCTCAAACAGGTCCTCGCCCCATCTTCGATGCCATGCTCAATCACCTCATTTTGTACCTGCATCTCTCGCTATTGCAACCAATTTTAGTTTAGAGTTTAGGGTTTAGAGAAGCAGGCGGAGCCTGCAAAAAAAATATAAGGTTCACCCGAAGGGCGAAAGCTTGTGAACCTTACCAAAACTTTGAAAATCGTCGGGAATCGCGATTTTCAATTACATCCCCTCCATGTGGAGGGGCGTGGGGTGGAGAGGCTCTTTTGGAACTTTTCTCCAGAGAAAAGTGAAAATCTCATTTAAAGGAGGGGTTGGGGAGGATGTTTCTTTGCTTCTTTCTTCGCACCGAAGAAAGTAAGAAAATCTCTCCTTAAGAAAAAAAGGTGTTGGGAGGTCGTGAAAACCTCTCTCGCGGTAGAGAGAAAAAGAACATAAAGGGAACAGAGAGAAGCAAAGAAAAAAGGAGATAAAAAGAGGATGTGCCTCTTCTAAAAGCACACCCCCAAACTATATAACGTTTTCTAATCTGTTACGCTTCCATAGCAGCAATACCTGGCAGCACCTTACCCTCGATAGCCTCGAGCAGAGCACCACCACCGGTAGAGATATAGCTTACCTTGTCAGCCATGCCGAACTTGTTGATACATGCCACTGAGTCACCACCACCAATCAATGAGAAAGCACCGTTGGCTGTAGCCTCACAGATAGCCTCGGCAACGGCACGTGAACCGCCTGTGAAGTTGTCAAACTCGAAGACACCGGCAGGACCATTCCACAGAATCGTCTTGGCACCTACGATAGCGTCAGCGAACAACTTACGTGTCTCAGGACCGGCATCCAAGCCTTCCCATCCCTCAGGAATGGCGTTGGCAGGACATACCTGTGTGTTTGCATCGTTAGAGAAAGCATCAGCGGCAATACAGTCAGTACCCAGAACGAGGTTTACACCATTCTCCTTTGCTTTCTTGATCACGTCAAGGGCAACATCCAGTTTGTCGAGCTCTACGATAGAGTTACCGATCTCACCACCCTGTGCCTTAGCGAAGGTATAGGTCATACCACCACAGAGAATCAGGTTGTCCACCTTACCGAGCAGGTTCTCGATGATACCGATCTTTGTAGAAACCTTGGAACCACCCATGATAGCGGTGAACGGACGCTGGATATTACTGAGCACTGCTTTAACGGCATTCACTTCCTTCTCCATCAGATAACCTAACATACGGTTGTCTTTGTCAAAGAACTCATCGATAACAGCAGTAGAAGCATGCTTGCGGTGAGCCGTTCCGAAAGCATCCATCACGTAAGCGTCAGCATAAGAAGCGAGCTTCTTAGCGAACTCCTTCTGAGATTTCTTCATGGCTTTCTTAGCCTCCTCATACTCAGGAGCATCCTTCTCAATACCTACTGGCTTACCCTCTTCCTCAGGATAGTAACGGAGGTTCTCCAACAACAAGGCCTCACCCATCTTGAGAGCAGCAGCCTCCTCTGAAGCATTAGCACAGTCGGGGGCAAACTTCACGTCAACACCCAGTGCCTTGCTGACAGCAGGAACAATCTGTTTGAGAGACATCTTTGGGTTAACCTTACCTTTTGGCTTACCCATGTGAGACATCATGATGACAGCACCGCCGTCGTTCAGAATCTTCTTCAGTGTAGGAAGAGCACCACGGATACGGGTGTCGTCAGTTACCTGTCCATTCTCATCGAGTGGCACGTTAAAGTCTACACGTACAATCGCTTTCTTACCAGAAAAATTAAATTGATCAATTGTCATACCTTATATATTTTTTAAAAATCTCTTTTACCAATGCAAAAATAATTATTTTTCTTGATATGTAGAGTAAAGAATGACATATTTTAATTTTTTTAGCAGCATTGATTGACTTAAGTCATGTTTTTATGAGTTGACGAGTAAACGAGTTGACAAGTTGACGAGTCAATAGTTTCTGAGTTTATGAAATATCGAAATATCGAGATATCGAAGTATCGAAATCTCGTGACTATTCCCTAAAAAACTTGTTGCAGCTTCTAAAAGCGGTTAAATATACAAAAAACAATAATAAAACGGTATAAAAATAACAAATTTCAATCAAAAACAAAAATAATCTATCAATTTGTTTGCGTAAACAATAATTTTATGTAACTTTGCAAGCGGTAAAAAGATTGTTTTTTAAAAACAGCAAGATTATGAATGCATTAAGTGTAGTGGAGAATCTGAAACAGCGATTCCCGAACGAGCCTGAATATATCCAGGCTGTTAGTCAGGTATTAGGAACCATTGAGGAAGAGTACAACAAACATCCTGAGTTTGATCAGCAGAACCTGATTGAGCGTCTCTGTATCCCCGATCGACTGATACAGTTCCGTGTCACTTGGGTGGATGACAAAGGAAAGGTGCAGACCAATATGGGTTACCGTATCCAGCACAACAACGTGATTGGTCCGTATAAGGGTGGTATCCGTTTCCATGCCACAGTAAACCAGAGTATCCTGAAGTTCCTTGCCTTTGAGCAGACCTTCAAGAACTCCCTCACTACCCTTCCGATGGGAGGTGCCAAGGGTGGTTCAGACTTCTCTCCCCGTGGCAAGAGCAATGCTGAGGTGATGCGTTTCTGCCAGGCTTTCGTTCAGGAGTTGTATCGTCATATCGGTCCTGATGAGGATGTGCCGGCCGGAGATATCGGTGTTGGTGGTCGTGAGGTAGCTTACATGTTCGGTATGTACAAGAAATTGACTCATCAGTGGAGCGGTGTCTTCACCGGTAAAGGACTGGAGTTCGGCGGTTCACTCATCCGTCCAGAGGCTACCGGTTACGGTAATGTCTATTTCCTCTGTAACATGCTGAAGACCCGTGGTCTCGACCTTAAGGGTAAGACCGTGCTGGTGAGCGGTTCTGGTAATGTAGCCCAATATACGATGGAGAAATGTATCGAGTTAGGCGCTAAGGTGCTTACCTGTTCTGATTCCGACGGATATATCTACGATCCCGATGGCATCGACCGTGAGAAGCTCGACTTCATCATGGAACTGAAGAATATTGAGCGCGGTCGTATCCGTGAGTATGCTGAGGAGTACGGTGTGAAATATGTTGCTGGTGAGAAACCCTGGAAGGAGAAAGCCGACATCGCCCTGCCGTCTGCTACACAGAATGAGATTGATGAGGAAGCAGCTAAGGCCCTCGTAGCCAATGGCGTCATTGCTGTCAGCGAAGGTGCAAACATGCCTACCACACCTGAGGCTATCAAGGTATTCCAGGATGCTAAGATTCTGTATTCTCCGGGTAAGGCAGCCAATGCCGGTGGTGTGGCTGTGTCTGGTTTGGAGATGAGTCAGAACTCTGAGCGTCTGAGTTGGAGTCGTGAGGAGGTTGATGCCAAACTGCATGATATCATGAACAATATCCACGCCAACTGCGTGAAGTACGGCACGGAGAAAGACGGATATATCAACTATGTGAAGGGCGCTAATGTTGCCGGCTTCCTGAAAGTGGCCAAGGCCATGATGGCTCAGGGCATCGTGTAGTCGGATACAAATCCTGTTGATAAAAAGTGGACTTTCTGCTGTCCACGAGATAAAAAAGAGAAGACTCCTCACAGGTCTTCTCTTTTTTAATTATCCTTTTATCAATTTGTTGCGAGCAACATTCTATTCTTCACTCTTCACTCTTAAAACTTCTCTTTCAACCAAATCCAACCGAAATCATTCCACAGATGCGGGTGCGTGGTGATCATCAACTGGTCCGGCAGGCGGTCCTCCCGCAAGGCCTGGATGATGTCATTCGTGGAATGAAACAACCATCCTTTTTCCTTCCATTGCTCCTGATAACCCGATATCGAATCGTGTTTATAACCATCCCATCGTCTACCCGCATCCGACAGGTACAGCATCTTCGAGAAGTCTGTCGTCAGATACGGTTCACCGACAATACCCAGCGACTTATAATCATGTTCCTTCCAGAGATCCTTATTGTCGTATGAGGAGTGCGGACTGTCATTCGCGCAGATCGTCTTCATGTCACACACCTTCTGCAGTTCCTCCAGATGATGGCAGAAATCCTCGTATGCCTTTTCCGTATTCCCCAGACAAGTCACCAATGACTCATACAGATACCCGATCTCATGCCCCATCCAAGCCATGTCAATCACCTTCTTCTCATTCCAGCATTCTGACACAGCCCGGAAATAAAACGTTGCCTTTGCGCGGTATGCCTCCTCTTCCTTTGCAATCCTTAACGCATTCAGTGGATTCCTGACCACGTCATGCCTGAGGATCACGAACCGGTCGGGCGCTTTCCTCTCGCAATACATTGAATAGGTGATAAACTGATATCCGCTTTTCTTAAGTTGTTTTAGTAGTAACCGGTACCTTGTTCTTGTAAAATCCATTTTAATATTATTAGTTTGTGGTGTAGATGTTCATGTTTTCGTTACTCATAGAGTAGTTCGATTTGTTATCACTTTGTAAATATACAACATTTCTTTAAAACACCTAGAGGAAATGAATAAATTAACATTTGAATGAACAACAGGTGTACAATACAGTCGCAATTATCCTTTTCTCGCAAGATATTTAAAAGATAAGATAGGAGACGACTTAATATGAATAGTATTTGTTGTTGCTTAAGCACCGTAGGGGCGTTAAGATTAAAGGCAGGTGGTGGAGCGTAGCGGAACCCCTGCCTATATTCTATCGCACATTCTGTGCTCTGGGTCAACTGTCAAGAATAAAATTTCATTCATCTTCTACGAAATACCGTACTATTTATTGACTTACAATGCTTTATGAAAAAAACTTCTTCTAAAGACCTTCTAC
>JAEEZP010000276.1 GCA_016291915.1 Prevotella sp.
GGCCAACGACTGCATTTGGTAGGTAAGTTGAAAATCCATTTCTTAGGTTTCTCACTGGCGAAATAGATGAAGTAATGGTCGGGACCGGCGCAGGCTGTCTTATCATCCCAACTCTGATCGGCCAGTCGGATGGAGTAGGGCAGCGCGTCGAGGATCTTTCGAGTGAACTTGATACGTGACGGACAGGTGCCGCGGAACTTACCACCCGTTGCCAAGAAGGCATAACCCGTGTAGTTCTTGTCGTTGTGCATGTCATCCACGAAACACTCTCCGTGAGTAACGTAGGTGCCGCCGATGAGTCCCATCCAGATACGTTCTAACATCTGCTCACCAGAGAGTTGTGCCCAACGGCTGGCATGGTCGCCCTCATAACACACCTCGTCAAAGAGGATGGGCTTGTGGATGATATTTCTGACGGTGGCAGCTCCCTCAAAGTTGTAGAGAGGTCCCTGGTCCTGGATGCTGGCATGGGTGTAGAAAGGCAGGTTGTAATCAATATACACGGCGGTTCCTCCATGGATAGACAGCAAGTGGTTATACGGGTCTTTCTCATCCACGTATTTAGACATTTCAATCCACTGGTTGTGTGTCTTGGCTCTCACCAGATCCCATTCATTGGCCATCGACCACCAGATATTACTATAGGAAGCCAAGCGGGCTACTACATATTTAAGATAACGCATATTATTCTCCATACTCATTCGGTCGAAGCCCCACAGTCCGGCATCGTAAGGAGTAAACAGAATCAGGTCGGCTTCTATCTTCATGTCACGCAGACGCTCCACCACCTTGTCCAGATGCTGGAAGAATTTCACGTCGAAACGACTGAAGTCCCACAGATAGACATCTTTCTTCAGTTCCTCGGAATGACTCTTCTTCAACAGTTTGAAAGGATAGATGGTGGGCCACTCATACACACTGTTGTTGGGGAACACGCAGAAACGCAGTTTGTTGAATCCTGTCTCATCCAATGTCTTATAGGTCTGTTCCTGACGATCGTTGTCACTATGTATCCACGCATAAGAGGTGGTGCCTACCGGATGATACAGCGATCCATCGGGATAGATGAAGTTCTGGTCGTTACCAGCCTGTACCATTCCTTTCTGTGAAGGTGCGGGATCCGTACAGATGAGTGAACCTTCCTGATGGTTCAGCTCCCTCTCTGATGACCTTGTGATATAATGCCATTTACCTTTCAATGTCGGCATAAACCGGATCTTGAAGGTGTCATCGCCATCGTAGAAACCATCAACGGTCATTTTTACCCCATCTCCTTCATGGATGAAGGTGGCGGTGAAGTCGATATCGGTAAACGGATTCTTCTCAGTTTTCAAGTTGAAAGACTTCTCGAAACGATCCCACATAGGCACATTCGTATTCTGTGCGTTCAGGGTAAGACATGTCATAACAAATGACAGACATGTAAAAAATAATCTTTTTATATTCTTGTTCATAGGGTTATGTTTATCATCATGACGCAGAAAAATACTTTTTATACTCATATTTTATTCATTTTAATATTTGGGTGGAACATAGTTTTAGGGAATTCCCTACTGCATAATAGGGAAAAACTATTTGGCGATAAATTGATTTTTCTCTATCTTTGCGGTGTAAATAATGTAGAAACCATAAATAATGATGAATATGAAAAAGGCAACCGTTTATGCAGTGAGTGTGCTGTTCTTGATGAGCAGTTGTGGATCCTATACCGCATCAGGAGCTTATGCAGGTTCTTCTATCGGTTCTATCTTAGGATCGGCTATCGGTGGTATCACGGATGGTCCTCGTGGCAGTGATGTAGGTACACTGATTGGTATGGCCGGTGGTGCGATTATCGGTGCAGCTATCGGTAATGCTGCCGATCAGGCTCAGCAGAAAAAGATTGACGAGTATCATCAGCGTACATACGAGAGGAGCAATGCTCGTTATAACCAGCGTCACCAACAAGAGTATAATGATTACAACGACAGTGGTTTTGATCCTACGAATAGCGGTGACGATCGTATCTATGAGTATAACGATGCTGACTATACCAGTGGCTACAGTGCATCTAAGGCTAACAGTTATGAGCCCAGTGTTTCTTCTACAGACCGTTATAATGCTCGTTATAACGCCAACTTAGAGATACGCAACCTGCGTTTTGTGGATGACAATATGGACAATACGTTGAGTGCTGATGAGACATGTAAGATTATCTTTGAGATCAGGAATACCTCCAACAGTACCCTTTATGATGTGCAGCCTATCGTAGAGGAGATATCCGGAAACCGTCAGATCTTGGTATCACCGGGTGTACACATAGAGCGTATAGCCCCCAATAAGGGTATCCGATATACTGCTATGGTGAAAGCGAATAAGCGACTGAAGAATGGCACGGCACGTTTCCGTATCTGTGCGATACAGGGAGACAACAGGGTTATCTCAAAGATTCATGAGATGAATGTTCGTACGGCACGTTATTGATGACCGTGACGTTGTGAGGCTTTATGGGGGGTACGCTGAGGGCGTTCCTCCTTTTTTTTGTTTTTGTCTGGTTTGGAAGAGGTACTGATCTCTTCTTTCATCTGTGAGATCTTCTCTTCGTCGTCTAATACTTTGTCACGCATCTGATCGGTAAATACCGGCCCCTCCTTTTCTTTTATCTGCAATGCTGGGGTATAGTCGTAAATGTATTTGCTGAACTCGAAATCGAGCTCCACTTCATTGTCTTCCTCCTCATTACGGTAAGGAACACCGGCATTCTCCTTATAAACCTCCACCTTTACCATGACGACACCGGAGGCGATCATATTGATCTGCTTGGCTGCTGCATACGATAAGTCGACAATACGTCCGCGGGTATGTGGACCGCGGTCGGTAACCTTCACTACAACGCTCTTCCCGTTGGTCAGATTCGTCACTTTCAGCAGGGTGCCTAAGGGATAACGCTTATGAGCGCAGGTCATACTGTCACGGTGATACTTCGTACCATCACTCATGCGTACTCCATGCAGTCGGTGGGAATAATAGGATGCCTTTCCCTTTTCTTGTGCTACGGCAATGAACTGTATAGAAAAGAAAAAAACAACAAGGAGCAGAAGTCTTGTGAGCCCCCTGCCACCCTGTTGTCTAATGGATTTGTTTAAACCAGTTTTTTCTCTGATTTCCAAATTAATTCTTTTATACAATACCCTGAGCCATCATGGCATTAGCAACCTTCATGAAGCCGGCGATGTTAGCACCTTTCACGTAGTTGATATAGCCATCCTCCTGACCGTACTTCATACACTGAGCGTGGATACCAGACATGATACCATGCAGTTTCTGGTCAACTTCCTCAGCAGACCATGCCATACGCATAGAGTTCTGAGTCATCTCAAGACCAGAGGTGGCAACACCACCAGCGTTAACAGCCTTGCCAGGAGCAAACAGTTGCTTAGCCTCGATGAACTTGTCAACAGCCTCAGCTGTACAACCCATATTAGAAACTTCAGCAACACAGAGAGGTTTGTTAGCGAGGATGCTGTCAGCATCTGCACCGTTGAGCTCGTTCTGGGTAGCGCAAGGCAGATAGATGTCGGCCTTAACTTCCCAAGGCTTCTTGCCAGCAACGAACTTAGAACCTGGGAACTCGTCTGCGTAAGGAGCGCAGATGTCGTTACCGCTGGCACGGAGCTCGAGCATGTACTCGATCTTCTCGTCGTTCAGACCAGCCTCGTCAAGGATGTAACCGTCTGGACCAGAGATGGTGATAACCTTTGCACCAAGCTCAGTAGCCTTCTTGGCAGCACCCCATGCTACATTACCGAAACCAGAGAGAGCGATGGTCTTACCCTTAATGTCGATACCAGCTGTCTCCAGCATATGATGAACAAAATAAAGTGCACCGAAACCAGTAGCCTCCGGACGAAGGATTGATCCACCCCACTCAAGACCCTTACCGGTCAGAGTAGCACCGTGGAACTGGCTGGTGAGCTTCTTATACATACCGAACAGATAACCGATCTCACGTCCACCAACACCGATATCACCGGCAGGAACGTCCATGTCAGGACCAATCACTTTGTAAAGCTCTGTCATGAAAGCCTGGCAGAAACGCATGATCTCTGCATCACTCTTACCGCGGGGAGCGAAGTCAGAACCACCTTTACCGCCACCCATTGGGAGTGTTGTAAGGGCATTCTTGAATGTCTGCTCGAAACCGAGGAACTTCAAAATTGACAGGTTTACAGACGGGTGGAAACGCAAACCGCCTTTGTACGGGCCAATAGCGCTGTTGAATTGTACACGGTAACCGATGTTTACCTGTACCTCACCTTTGTCGTCTA
>JAEEZP010000277.1 GCA_016291915.1 Prevotella sp.
GAACTTGGCGACTGGTGGGGTATGTAGGCGTGTTTACGGGATTCATTATCATGGGCTTTTACTGTGTGGTTGCCGGGTGGACGATGCAGTATGTCTATGCTGCGATAGTCGGGCAGATGCATGGGGATACCACCTATTTCCAACAGTATTTCACCGAGTTCTCCACCCATCCCTATAGACCCGTTGTGTGGCTGATCCTCTTTATGCTTCTCACTCATTTCGTGATTATCAACGGAGTACAGAAAGGTATCGAGCGTGCCTCCAAGATTCTCATGCCTGTCTTGTTCTTGTTACTCCTCCTCCTGATGACATGTTCTTTGTCATTGCCTGATGCCTGGAAGGGGGTGGAGTTCCTATTGAAACCTGATTTTTCTTCGGTAACAGGAGAGACATTCTTGGATGCTATCGGTCAGACGTTTTTCTCTTTAAGTACGGGCATGGCAGCCCTATGTACCTACGCCTCGTATTTTGGTAATAATGTAAATCTCACGAAATCAGCCTTCCAGGTGGCGGCTATCGATACTTTGGTGGCTATCCTCAGTGGACTGGTTATCTTTCCGGCAGCTTTCTCGGTGGGCGTATCTCCGGATGCCGGTCCTTCCTTGATCTTCATCACGCTGCCGAATGTTTTCGAACAAGCCTTTTCCATGGTGCCGGGTGTGGGCTATATAGTGAGTATATTGTTCTTCCTCTTGTTGGCCCTGGCCGCTCTTACGTCGGTGATTTCTATGCATGAGACTCCCACGGCTTTTGTATCGGAGGAGTTTCATGTAGAGAGAAAGAAAGCAGCGTGGATTGTAACCATATTGGCGATTATCATGGGCACACTGTGTTCATTGTCTTTAGGGGCTGTTCCTTCGTTGCAACTTATCGGCAAGAGTCTGTTCGATTTCTTTGATTTCTTATCGGCAAATGTCCTATTGACACTAGGTGGATTGTTAACCTGTATCTATGTGGGATGGGTGATGCCCCACCGGCAGGTGTTTGACCAAATGACGAATTGGGGTACATTGTCTAATCGTTATTACTCCCATTTTATCTTGATAGCCAAATATATCTGTCCTTTGGGCATTTTCATGATATTCCTCCATCAGTTCGGTTGGATATGACCTGTCCCTCACTAAAACTCACAAACTCATCAACTTATAAACTCATTAACTCAATAAAATATTAACTCACAAATCTATAATACTATGAACATTAAAGAGTTTTTCTATTTCCAGAAATCCGACCGTCATGTATTGATGGTCTTGTTAGGTATCGCCATTGTCTTTATGTCGTTGGTTTATTTCTTAGGTTCCGATGAAATGGAAGAAAATGAAGCGTTCACAGAACAAAATGATTACAACGATCAACAGTATGATCATCGTCACAGGCGAATGAAATCTCGTAGAAAACAACCGTATTATGCGGTGCCAGAGACAAAGACGGAGCGATTCCCTTTTGATCCTAATACAGCCGACAGTACCCAGTTCCTGCGGTTAGGTCTTCAAACCTGGCAAATCCGCAATATCTACAAGTATAGGGCTCATGGGGGTATCTATCGCAAGGCATCTGACTTTGCTAAACTTTACGGTCTTACCCTTAAACAGTATAAGTCGCTGGAGCCATATATCAGAATCTCTCCTGACTACCGTCCTGCTGCCGAGTATTACGAAGAAAAATCCACGGTTTCATCGGCTATTACTCCCAGAGATACAGTATTGTTCCCCAAAAAGCTAAAGGAAGGAGAATATGTGCTGCTAAATATCGCTGATACCACGCTCTTGAAGAAAGTTCCTGGTATCGGTTCAGGTTATGCTCGTGCTATTATCCGATATGGAGAGCGGTTGGGTGGCTATTATGATCCCTCCCAACTCTTGGAGATCAATGCTTTCCCGGAAGATGCTTTGCCGTATTTCCGTGTCGCACAAAAACCCATACATAAGTTGAATGTAAACAAGCTATCTTTGGAACAGCTTCGCAAACATCCCTATATCGGCTTTTATCAGGCGAAGGCTATTGTAGAATACCGACGTTTGCATGGACCGATTAATAATCTTCAACAACTGTCAACGACGGGATTGTTCCCTAAGGAAACTATCATAAAACTGCAACCTTATATCGACTACTGACTATCTACTGAGTCAGCTTGTTTAAGACAGAATCATTGCCAGAATAATTTGTATTACTATAATTATTTTCCAAAATAGGTTGTCAGGTTGTCAAAACCCGCTGTAGTAAAGGGCGTGCAACCTGTCAGAGGCTGTCATAGGTTGTCAAGAGGCTGACACGATTTCCGCAATTCTCTCGAGAATTGGAGAGAAAAAGGTACTAAAAGCCCGGCCAATGGTACCTTTTTCTTGTTAATTTTCTCGAGAATTTGAAAGCGTTGATACTTTAAATGAATGCTCATCATGATATTTGAGCATATTCAAAATACCACGCGACATGATGATTATTCATTAAATAATGTCGATTTTTTAAAAATGTCTATCAAAAATAAATTTATTTAAAATTAATTTTGTATCTTTGCACCCGTATAGCGTATGAACATCTACTAATCACTTTCTTTAAAAGAAGACTTAAGAGAGATCGTTTAGCTGACTTTTATATTAATCTACAAAAATAATTATTAATCAAAACAAGTAACAAGGTATGAATGACGCAATGAGATTATTGTGCAAATTCTGTCTCTTCGCGGTGTTTGCTGTTATGCCTTCATTGGTATCAGCGCAGACTCTTGCAAAGGGACAAGTCTTGGATGCCAGCAATGAGACCATCATTGGTGCTACTGTTGTTGAAAAGGGAAATCCCAAGAATGCAACGGTA
>JAEEZP010000278.1 GCA_016291915.1 Prevotella sp.
ATCTCATCACCATTCAGCCAACGACCTTCACGCCAATGTCCCTGTTCGTCGAAGTCACCTTCTGTCACCTTAGCCAGTCCGACATATCCCTTGGCGTCTGAAGGCAAGAATGTGACGCGTACATTAGAACCGAGGAAGAGATAATGATCATTTTGACGTATCACGATGACATAACCGATGGCATCGGGAGCGTATGTTCCTCCGGTGAGCTGCGGTGCCCCACCATTACGCATGCCGCTGGAAATAAGTTCACACACGATTCGGACGTCATCGATCGTGACAGTGTCTTTCACCCGCATGGGGTTACTGCCTTTCAGCCACGCTGCGGCAATACGTCCTTCTGCCTGTGCAGCTAAGATGGTGTCAGCGATACAACCTGCCTTCTTGTAAAACTGACAGAAGGGGATGTTGATCTCCTGATCGCAGTTGCGCTCGAAGCCAAAGGGTGAATAACCGATAGCCCCCAGTGCCCCAATGGCATAAGCAGCATTAGCAGCTCCATTCTGTCCTGAGCGTGACTCCGGGATGAAGACGGGGTTTCCACCACGAGAGTAAAGGTGCAGGATAGCTGGGAAATCATTCAGATAGATGTCTGGTGAGAGTATGTCGATATGAGGAGCGGCTGCACGCCAAATATCATGATTCTGTGCTTGCGGACCACCTGAAGGATAATTGCCAGGACGCCGGTCTTCGGGCTGTACGATCCATGCATTGACAAAAACGGGCAGGTCATACTCTTTCTTACCAGCCTCAGTGATGCGGTCCATATAGGCGGCATAATGCCAGGCCATGAAGATCTCGGCCGTACGGTCATTCTTGCCGAACACCTCCTCCCAGGTGCCCTCCATCTTACATCCACCGCGTTCCCAAGCTATGCGGGTCTCAGGCAACAGCGTCTCCTTGTGAGTCGTAAGCCAACTAGTAAGTGCCTGTGGAACTTGTCCCCGATAGGCTTCTTCCGCCATCGGACAGTAGTCGCGTGGATGACCGTGCAAGCCTACTTCATTTTCCATCTGTATCATCACCACCGTTTGTTCTACGGCATCGATCTCCTTCAGATGGCGCATCATTGCAGCAAAGGCCTTAGCATCAGCTTCACATGTCTTGTCACCCAGCGTGGTGAGTATAGGCAACGGCTTTCCCATAGGTGTCTGAGCTAACGGGAAACGCTGTGTGTCTTTTTTCACCCATGTGGGGGTATAACTGGTAATTCCATTTTTCCACGAACCGAACCATAACAGGGCCAGCTTCATTCCGTAGTTGCGAGCATCAGCTACAAGATTATCAACCACAGTGAAATCAAACTGCCCCTCCACAGGTTCTGTCTGTTCCCACGACACTACTGCCAACACGGTATTTACACCACTCTCCTTCAATTTGGGCCACACGCTCTGCATGTATTCACGACTCGAAGATGTAGAATTGCCAAGCTCACAGCCCAACACCAGCCAGGGTTTATCTTTCACGATGAGCTGTGTCACGCCCCCACGCTTTTCCAAGTGGGGCGCCTGTACGTTTGACTCTTTATTGTTTTCGGATGAGTTGCATCCACTTAGGCAACACATCATTACAAACGCTGTTGTAATGGCTAAAGCATTCCTGCTTGCTGCCTTTAAACCGGTTCTCATTGTTATCTTGTTCATGATACAGAAAGGTTGTTCGTTACTTATATCTGTTGATCAGATGTTGCGGTAAGCGTACGATGCAGATGTTCATCGAACGTCCATCGTCACTGAGCATCGCCGACTGGATCTCTATCTCAGTTCCATCAGGTTTAAAGGTTGGATGCACATGGTCACGTGCTGTGGTCTTATGACCGGCGGTAAGCAGGATACGCTCACCCGTATGACGGTCGATGAGCCAGAGCTCTCGGGCAAAGTCATCACCAGCCACCCAGTGCCCATCCTGCGAACCCGCCACATGCCAGAAATTATCTCCAGGCACCTGGCCTTCCAATGTCAGTTCTCGCGTACGCATATTAACCACAGCAATGCCGGTAGCATATTCCTTCGTGCCAGAAGGACCCCAGTCGTCAGACATGGCGAAACCCTCCAGTCCGTCGATGCTTTTCTTCTCACCGCTTTTGATCGGTCGGTGACCGATAATGGCGATGACCAACTCATCAGCACTGATGACCGCCTCATGAGTCACCCAGTCGTGCTCCGTTTCACGGTAGATAGGCCGCAGCTGGGTTCCGTCGGCATTACACATCCAAGTACGTTGTGGAGCCTTACCTCCTGTTTCCCAGCAGAAGATAACCTCACCGGGATGCCAAGGATTGCCCTGAATATGGCCCACCTTAAAATGGACAGCCACCACCGGTTCTGATTTCCCCGTTGTAAGATCCATCTTGCCGATACCACCCGGTCCTGCTCCCATGTGACGTGGACCGAAGTTGGGGGCTATCTGCTCAGCGATAGGATATTTACGTGCAAACTCCTTGTCAAGGCGGAAATAGACAAACTCCTCGCTACCGTCCAATGCCATGTCGCCTTCGCTGCACATCTCAGCGGGGATCACACCGCAGACGCGCTCATACGCTTGCTTCTTCTTCACCTTACCTGCCTCGGAGTCGGCAAACAAACGTTCGAGATTAATCTCAACAACCTCCATTCCAATACGTGTACCTTTCTGATCTTTTGCAGGACGCATGATGTAGAGATTCATCGACTTACGAGCCACGCAGAGCATACCCGTATAACCGCCTTCCGTTACCTGTATGATGTCACCCGTCTCTTCATTGACGGCCATCGCCTCGCCACGGACACGGTCTGAACGGAAGACAACCCATTTTCCGTCAGCTGTCCATTGGTTGTGCGTCTGATAGATCTTTGAATCGCCTGTTCCGCTTTTGCTGGTCAGAAACACCAATTCCACACCGGTTTTAGGGTCGTTAATCACCTTTCGCTCAGAGGGGAAGCGAGTCCCAATCTGTGCACAGACGACGAGCGCGCACATCAACGCCATCCCCAGACACATCAGTCTTCTCATTCTATTTTGATGTTTTGTATCGTACATATTGATTTGTTTTGATGATAATGCAAATATAAGTAAAACAAGTAAATAATCCATCTTCTCTCCCCTCTCATTTTCTGACTTTACCGAAATGCATATGCAAATTGACGATTTTCCAACTGCTCCACCAGGTGACATATAGTACTGCGAACCCCTGCAAGGTAAGTTCCTCGTAGCTGTATGCACAAGATGTTAAGTTGACAAGTAAACAAGTTGATGAGTTAATGGCTTATACTGACTAGGGAGGGGCCACTGTGCAGACCTGTCCCTTATATTAAATGTCTAGTATTCTATGATAGCTTTTTTGAGTATTAATACGTAAAAGTCGACTAATTGATACTTGATTAGTCGAGTATTAATACGTAAAAGTCGACTAATTGGTACTGGATTAGTCGAGTATTAATACACAAAAGTCAACGAATCAATAATAAATTTGTCTACTCATTTACCCTTACGATGCGGATGCCAGGCATGGAAGGATGCTTAAAGAGATACTGACGGAGCGTCATGGGTTCTTCTATCACCTTATGATGTATGCTGGAGGCATTGAGGAGGTGGAGCCCATCGGAATGCCATGCGGCGATGCCGAGATGCTGTGTGTCGAGTCCGTCCTTGTTAGTGATGATCACAATGATGTCCCCGTCGTGAACCGTGTTACGGAGGAGACGGTTGTTAAACAATTGATGTTGTGGGATGTAGCGGTATTTCTTCCCTTCTATCCGTTGTTCCATCTCGCGTATCATGGGGATATCCTGGGGATTGACGGTGAGCATACGATATTTGTCAGGATGCTGTGTCATATAGTGTGCCTGAACGGTCTGGACAGCTGTGAAAGGAGGGTTCGGGCCTTGTATCTCCCTGACGAGATCCATGGTGGTATTATCTTCAATCCAGGAGGTGAAATAATGCAGACGGCGCACATACTGAGGTGGTCGTCCCTGCCAATAACGTATTTTCTGCAACACCCGGCAGTAGTCTTCAAAAGTGGTCCGATGAGTGCGCACACACAGGGTGAGTGCTGTCACGGTCTCCACAAATGTTGTGCAGTCGAGTTCCCGGAGGTTGACGATCAACCGTTCTTTGTCATTAGGTTCAAGGGTATGTGCCACGTAAGGCACGTTCATCGCCTCGATAGCCCTGCCGATACGCAGCATCATCTGTCCTGCCGTGGGATATGCCAACGTATCTTCGATGGCCGACTGTATGAGATTCATTACCCGCAGGCTGTCTTCCTGCGTATATTGCGGCTGTTGGGCGGCAGCGGTCATCATCATGCAAAGCCCACCCAAGAAAAGCATTATTCTCTTTTTCATACGACACGGATTCACTTATTGTTCATACTACCCTACTTTTTAGTATTCCTGACATATCCCCTTTTCCGGTTGAAGTTAAAGCCGACATAGAAGTTCAGACTACCAAAGAAATTATTCGTGGAGAACTGTTGTTTACGATAGTTATAACTGTGGAGGATAGCGCTCATGCCCGCAAACCATTTCGTGTCATTCCAGACAATCCCCACCCTACTGGTGGCATCAAGGGCCACATTCTTAAAGGAGAAATCACGTAGTATCGTCAGTTCATCCTTCCGCAGGTCACCTGTAGCACGTTTGTAACCCACTGCCAGCGACAGACTGCCTGAGAAAAGCCAGTTGTGTGCAAAGACCCAGTTGTAGGCGTATCCCCCGGAAGCAGAGAAATTGGTATAGCGCACCTTGTTGAACATCAGGCCACTGTCGAGTTTTGCCACATCGGGGTGTTCCACAGCCTCCGGAAGGTTTTTGCTTACCACCTCCTGGAGCCGGTCGAAGTCAAGGTCGATGCTATGTCGGGTATAGCCGATGCCATAAAGGGCCGATCCACAGCTCCGCCGTTGTATGGTACTCTGGCTGAAGGCTGCCGGATAGGAGAATTTCTTATGGTTGGCGATGTAATAGATATCGATACCTGTGATGCCTACATTCATGCCATTGAAAGGCACACCTTCCAAGGCACGGGTGTTGACGGGCCGTCCGGGCATGTCCACATCACGTATCTTATAGTCATCACCCGTCTTACGGTAATATAGATCCACGGTAACAAGGTTACTGTATAGGCTGATATCCCACTCTTGTTTGTTGTTCTTATCACCGATATGACTGACATCGAACGTATATCCGAGGAAAATCCAACGCCATCCGAAATAAGGACCGACACGATAGGTGGGCTCAGGGGCGAAGAGGAACGACTGCCCCGACTTACTCGTCACACGATACATCTCATAGGTATTGGTATTCTGCAACATCAACGCATAGTTGTAATGCTGCGGCTCGATATAGGTAGTGTCTGTCTTGTTGAAGTCGCGGAAATATTTCGTAAAGGTATTACCGATACGATGGAAGATATCATTCTTATGAGCAGGCGCCGTGAGCGTATCGCCATCAGCGACCGCCTCATCGGCACATACGTAGGTGGAGAATAATAAGAGTAGGAATAAGAATGATATCTTTTTCATTTTCAGAACTTTCCTAAGATACGGTCGAGCACCCAGTTAACGGATGTCGCCGATACGCAAGTGGATGAACAGTCGCCGACACCCTGCAGTGCCTCAACCACCGCCTTGATGGTGGGTGCCTGTACGTGTGGTGGACAAGGAATATCATAGGTGGATGTTCCCTCTTGAGTTACCAGTCGGATAGGCTCAAAACTGAATGAGGAGAAATGCAGCGATCCTTCCTCACCGATAATCTCGATATTGTCTTCTTCTGCAGAGGGGTTCACCACGAAACACCATGTTCCACTGCCCGGCAAGCCATTCTCAAACATGAAGCATGCCGTCACACTATCCTCAACACGGTAATACCCTCCTCTGTTCGAGCAGATACCGGATGCCTCGGTGATCACCCCGAACATCTCCTGCAGGAGGTCTATCTGATGGGGAGCAAGGTCATAGAACAGTCCGCCGCCGGCAATCTCGGGTTGGAGACGCCAGGGTAACGGTCTGCCATCGGAATAGTCTGCCTCCAGCGGTTTTGTCAACCGCAGTTGTACACTGACGATCTTCCCCAGCACACCACTCTTCAGGATGGCCTTAACCTTCTGGAAATAAGGAAGGTAACGACGATAGTAAGCCACATAACAGGGTACACCGGTCTGCTCACTGATGCGTTTCACACGCACACAGTCATCGTAAGTGGCTGCCAAGGGTTTCTCCACATAGACGGGTTTTCCTGCCCGCATAGCCATGATGGCATAGGTGGCATGACTGCTGGGAGGCGTTGCCACATACACGGCATTCACATCCGGGTCGTCTATCAACTGCTGTGCATCGGTGTACCATTTCGGCACATGATGCCGCTCGGCATACGAACGAGCCTTGTTCTCAGAACGACTCATAACGGCAACGATCTTTGAGCCTTCCACCTCATTGAAGGCCGGACCGGATTTCTTCTCCGTAACGTCGCCACATCCTACAAATCCCCAATTAATCTGTTTCATATTTGCAAATATACTGGAAAAAAACGAAACACAAGCAGAACGCATTAGTTTTTTCAACACAATTGCACATTTTTGCGAACTGTTCTTTTTGGTAGGTTCATATATTAGTTTTACCTTTGACGGCGTCAAAGATACTCTCGTTCGGAAATGAAAATAAAATCTCTTTTATTTTGCGTTTCTCTCACTTATCAGTATCTTTGCAAATAGAAAATTAATAAACAAACTAAAATAATAAATGATATGGAAGGACTCATTAAAGAAGAATTGATCAAGCGTCGTGGCTACATCGCCACACTGGAAGCTGGTTACCGTTTTTTTACAGACAATTTCAAGACCATCATTAAACACATGTGGCCGTATGCCCTGATATTCGGTGTGGTATTGGGCATCTTCGAGATAGTACAACTGAATACAGCCTTCTCAGGAGGAGAAGAACTTTCCGATGTCGCCGGCACACTCATCATGTTACCTATTCTCTTCATCGCTATCTTCCTTTTGGACGGACGTATGATGATGCTTTTCAACGATAAACCTTTTAAATGGAATGTCATCAGATATATCAAGTTGTTCTTGTGGCTTATGCTCATTATGACGGTGCTTACACTTATTGCCGGCTCTATCATCGCAGTTAGTGCTGTGGGGGCAAGTGATGATGCCGGAGCGGGTATCATCAGAGCGGGTGCACTGTCGATACTTGTCTTTATTGCGCTCTTGATCATTGTCTTTCTCCCCTATGTCTATCCTGCCATGAAATATTTGGTGGAGCCGCAGACACATTTCAGGAACCTGATCTTCAAGGGATGGAAGAAAGGCTTCAAGCACTGGGGATATATCTTCATTACCGTCTTGCTGCTGTATCTCTGCATCATGGTGATCAGTCTGATTATCTCTATTCCACTGACTGTCTGCACCTTTGCCCAAAACCTCTCTGTTTCGGGAATACTTCAGGGAGATGCTTCCGGCATGCCTTCTTATTTCAGCATTATCTTCTTCATAGTGGCTGTACTTACCTTCTTCGTCTATGCCTTTGTGAATGTGTTCTCCTTCGCTGTATCCTATTATATGTATGGTAACATCGAGGCATACGAGCGAGAGAAAGAACAGCAGTTACAACCCATTGAACCCGCAGCCGATGAAGCCCCAGAGAATACTATTTATTGATCGTGACGGCACATTGATCGAGGAACCTGCCGACGAGCAGATTGACGCCTTTGAGAAACTGAAATTCGTAAAAGGGGTCTTCAAGAACTTGGCGTTTATCCGCGAAAAACTCGATTTCCGCTTCGTCATGGTCAGCAACCAAGACGGACTGGGCACCGATTCCTTTCCCGAGGATACCTTCTGGCCGGTACACAACTTCATCCTTGAGACACTCGGGGGGGAAGGCATTACCTTTGATGATTTCAAGATAGACCGTCATTTTCCCGAAGACAACCATCCTAACCGCAAACCGGGTATCGGTATGCTGACAGAGTATATCGACAACCCGGCGTATGACCTGGCCGGCAGTTATGTGATCGGCGACAGGGAAAACGACGCCCTGCTGGCGAAGAACTTAGGATGTAAGGCGCTGATCCTCGACTCATCCATCAAGAAAGAGCCGAAGGAGGATACAGACACCGTCAGATACGGGATGACCTGGGATAAGATCACAGAACTGCTCTTCGCCGGTGAGCGCACGGCAAGTGTGCGGCGTACCACGAAAGAGACGGATATCAGTATTTCCCTGAACCTCGACGGCAAGGGGGTATGTGATATCTCGACGGGCTTGGGATTCTTCGATCACATGCTGGAACAGATAGGAAAACACGGCATGATGGATCTGACAATCCATACAAAGGGTGATCTGCAGGTGGATGAGCATCATACTATCGAGGATACCGCCCTGGCATTGGGTGAGTGTATCCGCAAGGCATTGGGTGACAAGCGAGGTATCGAGCGTTATGGCTACTGTCTGCCGATGGATGACTGTCTGTGTCAGGTGGCGCTCGACTTCGGGGGACGTCCGTGGCTGGTGTGGGATGCCACCTTCCAACGTGAACGTATCGGTGATATGCCCACGGAGATGTTCCTGCATTTCTTCAAGAGTCTGAGTGACGCGGCGATGATGAACCTCAATATCAAAGCCGAAGGACAAAACGAGCATCATAAGATCGAGGGAATCTTCAAGGCTTTGGCCCGTTCCCTGAAAATGGCGGTAAAACGAGATATCTACAAGTATGAGCTGCCCTCCACGAAAGGAGTGTTGTAGTAATTATGGTTTACGGCTTCGCCGTGATTATCGGCTGCACCTCAGCAATAAGCAAGCTTACTGCATTCGGTTTGCACGATAATTAGAGTTTAGGGTTTAGAGTTTAGAGTATGACATGAAGGATTTTAAACCCTAAACTTTAAAACGATATTTTTTCTTGGCTTTACGGGGAGTGACCGGTGATACCGACTGGCCACCGGACATTTTTCCGACGGGCACTCCTCGGTATTGTCCATAACGTATGCGGATCTTATCCACGTAATCGAGCGTCTCGGAAGAACGCATATAACCGTGCTTAACCACTGGATCATTATAATACTGTGGATCGCTGAGTAATCTCAGATAACGACTCACATCCCCCCAACGTTTCGGATTGCCGCCATTCTTCTGTGTCAATGCCATGGCATCCCGCACATGGAAACTACCACCATTGTAAGCTGCCAAGACAAAGCACTGACGATCACCTGCAGACGGTATATCACTGAAGGCTTGAGAGAGTTCTTTCAGATAACGGGCTGCCGCAGCGATATTAGGCTCTGGCTGAAAAATCTGATCCATCGGTAATCCGAGATGAGCTGCAGTTGAAGGCATGATCTGCATCAGTCCGCGGGCACCTGCCCAACTGCGGGCGTTAGGATCGAAACAACTCTCCTGATAACACTGGGCAGCTATCAGTCGCCAGTCCCATCGAACGAGGGGAGCATACTTACGGAAGAGATCATCATACTTCGAGATAACACCCGACGAACGGTTGAGAATGGGTGAAAAGACATGTCGTTTGACACTGGCAGAAGATAACAGATAGCGTTCTTCTTTCTTCATCTCATCATACATCCCTGCCCGATACCAGTTGTTCAGGGCATCGGCCAACTCATGATTATCTTTGTCCACTGACCACTGTACCACCACAGAGTCATTCTTAGCGACTTCCTTCTCCTGTGATGTCACATTAGATTTGGTTTGTTGAGCCGACGGCCGGCTGACCTTCGTTCCACAGAAAAGAAGGCTGTCACCACGCTGTATATCAGTTGGTAAGAGAAAGGCGATGATATCTCCCTGTCCATTCTCTATCCGCTCAACCATCTCCATCGTATCCTTGCATAGTTCCACACGCAGGGAAACACCCAGATGCTGGGCGAATTTCTCACAGAGCAAAAACTGTGTGCCCATACCCCTGCCATGGTAGTCATAATATGTCTCAGGACCTGACAGGGTAAGCATGATCAACTCACCGTTGGTCATGATATCCGACAAAGTGAAGTCTTCGGTAGCAGGAATAGAGTCTATCACGGTACCCCACGGAGTGACTACCATCTCATTATCTGTTTTTTTCTTACAACCAATAAGAAAAAAAACAACAATTAGTATATATATGCAAACTCTTCTCAATTTCGATACAAAATTACAACATAATTTGCAGATATGAACGAAATTAAGTAATTTTGCGACTGTTTTTTTAGATTATTAGTTTTTTATGTTACGTATAGCTGTACAATCAAAAGGAAGATTGTTTGAAGACACGATGAATCTGCTGGCCGAAGCAGATATCAAGGTAACAACCAGCAAAAGGACATTACTGGTTCAATCATCGAATTTTCCATTGGAGGTATTATACCTCCGTGATGATGATATTCCACAGAGTGTGGCAACCGGTGTGACTGATATCGGGGTCGTCGGAGAGAATGAATATGCTGAGCGTGAGGAAGATGTTCGCATCATTGACCGACTTGGTTTTAGCAAATGCCGTCTGTCGTTAGCTATTCCCAAGGAGGTTAACTACCCTGGGCTGGAGTGGTTTAACAATAAAAAGATTGCCACCAGTTATCCGCATATTTTGAAGAAGTTCTTGGGCAGTCAACAGATCAATGCGGAAATCCATGTTATCACCGGTAGTGTGGAGATCAGTCCGGGTATCGGACTGGCAGACGCTATCTTTGACATCGTGAGCAGCGGAAGCACGCTGGTGAGCAACAACCTGCGCGAGGTGGAGGTGGTGATGAAGAGTGAGGCACTCCTTATCGGTAACAAACAACTCAGTGAGGAGAAACAAGCCATCTTGGATCAGCTGATTTTCCGTATCCAAGCGGTGAAGAATGCTGAAGACAAGAAATATGTACGCATGAATGTGCCGAAGAGGCAGTTGGAGGCCATCATCAATGTGCTACCCGGCTTGAAAAGTCCCACAGTGATACCCTTGGCCGACGATGAGTGGTGTTGTGTACATACCGTACTCGACCAGAAACGTTTTTGGGATATCATCGGTAAACTGAAAGAACTGGGTGCACAGGGAATCCTGGTAACCCCCATTGAGAAAATGATTCTGTAAGATGGAAATAATCAGATATCCCCACAGAGAGGAGTGGGTAAAGATAACCCAACGACCACACCTGGATACTACACAGTTACAGACGGTTGTTGAGGGTGTGTTGAATGACATCCGTAAACAAGGTGACATAGCCGTCATCACCTACGAGGAGAGATTCGATCATGTAAAACTGGAATCCCTGGTCGTCAGTGAAGAAGAGATTGAGGAAGCGATGAACACCGTGTCATCAGATCTTCTTGAAGCTTTGAAGACCGCTCATCATAACATTGCTGTCTTCCATGAGGCGCAACGATATGAAGGTATTGAGGTGGAGACTGCTCCCGGCGTGGTTTGCCGGCAAAAGAGCGTGCCCATCGAAAAAGTCGGTCTCTATATCCCCGGAGGAACGGCCCCCTTATTCAGCACAGTCTTGATGCTGGCTACTCCCGCAAAGATTGCCGGATGCAAGGAAATTATTCTCTGCACACCTCCAAACAGCGAAGGAAAGGTTCATCCAGCTATTCTTTGTGCGGCACGCATTGCCGGCGTCAACCGTATCTTCAAAGCCGGTGGTGTACAGGCAATTGGAGCTATGGCCTATGGAACACAGAGCGTTCCCAAGGTTTATAAAATCTTTGGTCCCGGCAACCAGTATGTGATGGCTGCCAAACAACAGGTGTCACTGCATGACGTGGCTATCGATATGCCGGCAGGACCCTCAGAGGTGTGTGTCATCGCTGATGAGACGAGTGATGCCGTCTTCGTGGCAGCCGATCTGTTGTCGCAGGCAGAACATGGCACAGACTCACAGGTGTTCTTCATCACAACCCGTGAAGAGATGCTGGAGAAAGTACAAAAGGAGGTGATGCGCCAAGTAGAGGAACTTCCTCGTAAGCAGTTGGCAAAGGAGACATTACGTCATTCCAAGATGGTTTTGGTGCAGGATAAAGAGGAAGCCATGGAACTGAGTAATACGTACTCTCCCGAACATCTGATTATTGCCACAGATGACTATGCCTCGCTGGCAGAAAAGGTTGTCAATGCTGGTAGTGTCTTCCTCGGTCATTATGCCTGTGAGAGTGCCGGTGACTATGCCAGTGGCACGAACCACACATTGCCCACCCATGGTTATGCCATGGCATATAATGGAGTGAATCTCGACAGTTTCTGTAGGAAGGTTACCTTCCAACACCTTACGGAAGAAGGTATCCGGAGCATCGGACGAGCCGTGGAGATCATGGCCGAACATGAACAGCTCGATGCTCATAAGCAGGCAATGACAGTAAGAATCAATAAGATAAACAATAAACAAGTATGAGAAGTCTTGAGGAACTGACCCGACCGAATATCTGGCATCTCGCCCCCTATAGCAGTGCACGCAATGAGTACAGTGGGCATGTGGCACGTGTGTTTCTTGATGCCAACGAGAATCCATACAACAAACCCTTCAACAGATATCCTGACCCTTTGCAGAAAGAACTGAAGGAGCGCATCTCAAAGGTGAAGGGGGTGCACCCGGACTGCATCTTCTTAGGAAATGGCTCAGACGAGGCCATCGACCTACCCTACCGTTGTTTTACCCGACCTGGTATCGACAATGTGGTAGCTATCGAGCCTACCTATGGTATGTATAAGGTGTGTGCTGATATCAATGATGTGGAATACCGGCCGGTATTACTCGATGACCATTTCCAGATGTCGGCCGGTAAGTTATTGGATGCTTGTGATAGGAACACCAAACTGATATGGATCTGTTCACCCAATAATCCTACCGGTAATAATATGAACAGGGAGGAGATCATCCGGGTACTCAATGAGTTTGACGGATTAGTGATCGTTGATGAAGCATACAGTGACTTCTCTGCTGAGCGTTCCCTGAGACATGAACTGAAAGAATATCCGAACCTGATTGTATTACAGACATTCAGCAAGGCATGGGGATGTGCCGCCATCCGACTGGGAATGGCTTTCGC
>JAEEZP010000279.1 GCA_016291915.1 Prevotella sp.
ACATAATGCATGTATTCTGACAGCAGGATACTTGCCTTCATCAGTTGTAGTCGTGGAAGACTGCGTCGAACGATAAATGCCTTGTTCACACCCACCAAGTCACGTACCCAAGGACGGGAAAGCAGATTATCGCCGATGGCAATCTCACAGGTAGTATCGCAGCCGGCATCCACCAATAGCTTATCTAAGAAGGCAGAGTCGAGCACGATATCCCGATGATTACTGATAAACGTGAATCGCCGTGAAAGATCTATGGCCTCGGTATCCATACTGATGCCAGTGCTCGCTTTCTGCAGGAGTTGTTCCAAGAAAGTATAGCAGAACACTTTTTGGAACTCGAGGTTGGTCTTGCACGACATCATCCGTGCCTTGATCATCTCCAAAGGGACTCCCGGCATGATATATCGGAGAACCATGCAAAACTCCTGATCTGCAAACATTCGTTCATAAACACCGGGAAGTTCTTCCGGCAGATAAGGACGGATATCATCAAAATCATGCAACTCCATAACCTCTGATTATTTAAACTGGTTTTCTACTATATCTGTCAACACATCCGTCATATTCAAGCCAGCTGCACGAACCTGCTGGGGGATAAAGCTGGTCATGGTCATGCCGGGTGTGGTGTTCACCTCCAACAGATTGATCTTTTGCTCTTTGCTGATAATGAAGTCACAACGGATGATACCGTTACAGTGAAGGATATCATAAATACTGCTTGTTAAGAGCTTCACACGCTCAGCGGTATCCTCCGGAATGCGGGCTGGAGTAATCTCCTGCACCTGTCCATTATACTTGGCATCGTAATCAAAGAACTCATTCCTTGAAACTACCTCCGTGGCAGGGAAGACAACGGATTTCTCACTGGTCTTGTAACAGCCCACAGCAATCTCCGTACCTTCCATCAACGCCTCCACCATCACATCATCACTCTCCATCATAGCCTTGCGGATAGCAGGAGCCAACTGGTCTTTGTTCTTCACCTTCGTAACACCGAAGGAAGAACCGGAAGAAGATGGTTTCACGAAACATGGCATACCTATCTTCTCCTCTATCTCGTCATCGCTGACAATCTCCTCATAGCCCTTGCGGATAAGCAGCGAGTCAGCCACACGGATACCATAACTGCGGAGATACTGATTCAATACAAACTTATCGAAGGTCATCGCCTCTACCAGCACACCACTGGTGCTGTACGGCAGATGAATCAGTTCGAAATATCCCTGCATGATACCGTTCTCTCCCGGTGTGCCATGAATCGTGATGTAGGCATAATCGAACATCACCAGTTTTCCATCCTCCGTAAACGAGAAGTCATTACGGTCAATGGGTGTCGATGTACCGTCTTTCAGACTTACACGCCAATCCAGTCCTTTAACGGTCACGATATATACGTCATACCGTTCTTTGTCGAAGAAAGAATAGATACCTTGTGCAGAGCGCAGGGAGACCTCGTATTCTGAAGAGTCACCGCCGCAGACGATTGCTATAGTTCTTTTCAATGGTTTCATAATGTTTAATTTATGTCGTTTTCGAAAGTATTACGCGTTGTTCCTTTTATATAGTTACGCCATTTATCTATCAGCTGTTCCATATCCTGTGGCAGTCGGCTGGTGAAGTCCATCTGCTCACCGGTAACAGGATGCACAAAACCTAATGTCTGTGCATGTAAAGCCTGTCGGTGACACAACTGAAAACAGTTATTGATAAAGGCTTTGTAAGTAGTGCTCCGTTCTCCACGGAGGATCTCCATTCCCCCATAGCGCTCATCACCGAACAAGGGGTGACCAATATGTCGCATATGTGCTCGAATCTGATGGGTACGTCCTGTCTCAAGGACACACTCCACAAGAGTAACATAACCGAAACGCTCTACTACCTTGTAGTGCGTCACAGCAGGCTTGCCGATATCACTGTCGGGTGGGAATACACACATCCGCAGACGGTCCTTAGGGTCTCTGCCAATATTTCCTTCTATCCTGCCGGTCTCCTCCTTCAGGTTCCCCCATACCAAAGCACGGTAGCTGCGGTGTGTGGTCTTATTGAAGAACTGCACACCCAAACGTGTTTTCGCATCGGGTGTCTTGGCCACTACGAGCAGTCCGCTGGTGTCTTTGTCGATACGGTGTACCAATCCTACCTCAGGATCATTAGGGTCGAATGAAGAGAGGTTACGCAGATGCCAGGCAATGGCATTTACTAACGTACCGTGGAAATTGCCGCATCCAGGATGCACCACCATCCCCGCAGCTTTGTTGATCACCATCAGTGATTCATCCTCGTAAACAACCTCCAGAGGAATATCCTCTGCAATGATCGTATCATCATGTCGCGGACGATCGAGCATCAGCGTCACCACATCATCGGGGCGCACCTTGTAGTTACTCTTCACTGGACGGTCGTTCACATGGATGAAGCCTGCCTCAGCTGCTTTTTGTATCCTGTTCCTGCTTGAATGCTGGAGCTTCTCAAAGAGAAACTTATCTACCCTCACCGGCTGTTGCCCCTTATCGGCCACAACCCTGAAATGCTCGTAGAGCATGCCACCCTCGTCAGCGGCATCCCCCAACTCATTCAAGAGAAGATCTTCCTGCAGTTCTAAATCATCCATTCTCACCGTTGTTTATTCGGGTCCTGTCACCACCTCAAACTCGTCTTCTTCAGTATTCTCCGTGGTGGCAGGTTCTTCCTTCACTTCTTCCTCCTCGGTTTCCTCAAAAGGATCGTATATCGGGTCGATATATGCCACCGAATCCGTTTCGTCACGCAAGCCGTCACCTACCTGTATGATAACAAGGGCATCCACCGGTACTTTCTGTCCGCTCACCAGCAGTCGGCCACGGCATTTGATGCCATACACCCAGTCTTTCTCCCCGGGTACATATTCCGGATCGCCTATCTTAAAGCCCATGGCAATCATCCTCGCACGAGCCTCACGATACGAACTGTTGTCTATCACGTCGGGAATCGTAAGCGTCGGGGTATTTGAAGCGTTGATAACGACAAACACAATACGGCCCGACTTGACAATCGTACCCGGTGTGAGCGACTGTTCCAAGATACAATCGGGTGGCAAGGCTTTCACGAAACCAGTATCGCTCACTTCTATCTGCAGTCCGGCTCGATGCAGGATATGCTCAGCGTCGGCAAACGACTTGTTACGAATGTCCGGGACGCTGATCTTCTCACCATGATGTGTATAGATGTCCATACCATACTTCACTCCGAAGCATAATAGCACGATGACAAGCGCCATGGCAAAGAGGTTAGCCCATAACTTGAAACTGAATATTTTCTTAAAGAAAGTCGATGTCTTCATTTCAATTGCAATAACGAAGCCAAAGTTACAAATAAAAATTCATTTATGATAAAAAAAAGGCTAAAAAAACAAAAAGAAGCAAGATTAACCTTACTTCTTTCTGTTTTCTTAATTTCTCAGAAGAGACAATAAACTGATTATTTCCCGTGATTCTCGTCAGAAACGGTAAGTTTTTTACGTCCCTTAGCGCGGCGTGAAGCTAACACGCGACGACCATTCTTCGTTGCCATTCTCTCACGGAATCCGTGCTTGTTGGCTCTTCTTCTGTTGTGCGGCTGAAATGTTCTTTTCATCTTATCTATCTATTTTTATTTGTTATTATTCATTCCGGAATGTGCCGAAGTACACTTTTGGGCTGCAAAATTACTCATTTCTTTTGAAATACCAAAGAAATATGCAACTTTTAGACAAAAGTTTTATGATTTTTTCTAATTTATCCTTACCTTTGGAGTGAAAAAACACCGAAGATAGTCCATCTTGACATAAAAAAGAATAAATTCTTTTGTTCTGCGCTCGATTTTTCGTATCTTTGCAGCGCAAACCAGTAGAATAATTTAAATAAAGATATTATTACGTTATGATTAAATCACAAGACATTAAGAAGGGTACCTGCATCCGTATGGATGGCAAGCTGTACTTCTGCATCGACTTCCTGCATGTAAAGCCAGGAAAGGGTAATACCATTATGCGCACCACGCTGAAGGATGTTGTCAGCGGTCGCGTTCTTGAAAAGAGATTCAATATCGGTGAGGCTCTTGAGGATGTACGTGTAGAGCGTCGTCCCTACCAGTATCTCTACATGGATGGAGCTGACTATATCTTCATGAACCAGGAGACATACGACCAGGTGCCCATCGGCAAGGACCTGATCACAGGCGTGGACTTCATGAAAGAGAGTGATATCGTTGAGGTGGTCAGCGATGCTGATACTAACACCATCCTGTATGCAGAGATGCCAGTGAAGACCAACCTGCGCATTACTCACAGTGAGCCGGGCATCAAGGGTGACACCGCTACCAATGCCACCAAGCCTGCTACCTTAGAGACAGGTGTTGAGGTTCGCGTTCCTCTTTTCATTAATGAGGGCGACCTGATTCAGGTAGATACCCGCGACGGTTCTTACCTGCAGCGCGTTAAGGAATAATTTTTTAGTTTAAAGTGCAGAGTGTAGAGTGCAGAGTTATGATTACCTTTTAACTTTCACTCTACACTCTTCATTGCCTTCAGCGATTACTGTCGCGACTCGACAAAGTTGAAACAAGTTTCACCCTGCTCTCGCTACTCCGATAATTCTTTACTCTTTACTTAATACCCTATGAAATACTCAATCATCGTTCCAGTATATAATCGTCCAGACGAAGTGGATGAACTGCTCCAGAGTCTATGTCAGCAGAGCCAACAAGACTTTGAGGTTATCATCGTGGAAGACGGCAGTAAGAATCCCTGTAATCATATCTGTGAGAAATATGCCGATAAGATTGACCTTCATTATTTTACAAAAGAGAATGGCGGTCCCGGACAGGCACGTAACTATGGTGCCCGTCATGCCAAGGGAGAATACCTGATTGTGCTCGACAGTGATGTGGTGCTGCCCAAGGGATATGTACAAGCAATCAACGAAGAGTTGGCACAGAACCCTGCTGACGCCTTCGGCGGTCCTGATGCGGCCCATGAGTCGTTTACCGACACCCAGAAAGCCATCTCCTACTCCATGACCTCTTTCTTCACTACCGGTGGCATACGAGGTGGTAAGAAGAAACTCGACAAATTCTATCCCCGCTCTTTTAACATGGGTATCCGTAAGGATATCTATCAAGAGCTGAACGGATTCTCCAAGATGCGCTTCGGTGAGGATATCGACTTCTCCTATCGTATCGTGGAGGCTGGTTATAAGACAAGATTATTCCCCACAGCATGGGTATGGCATAAGCGCCGAACAGACTTCCGGAAATTCTTCCGACAAGTATATAACAGTGGTATCGCCCGTATCAACCTTGCTAAGCGTCATCCAGGCACGATGAAGCTCGTCCATCTGTTGCCGGCAGTCTTCACCGTGGGCGTCCTCGCACTGATTCTTCTCTTTGCAGCAGGTCTGATGCTTGCCAGTTTTGGTATTAACCACATGAGCAAAGCCTTCGGCACTGCTTTGTGTCAACTTTCCTTATTACCTCTCATACTTTTCAGTCTTATCATCTTTATCGATTCATCTATTAAGAATAAGAGTATCCACGTAGGACTTCTCAGCATTCCTGCAGCCTTTACTCAGCTCATGGGCTACGGCCTCGGTTTCCTCGAAGCCTGGTGGAAACGATGTGTCAGAAAGAAAGATGAGTTTACAGCATTTGAAAAGAACTTTTATAAATAGTGTAGAGTGTAAAATGTAGAGTGAAGAGTTATGATTACTATTAAATCTAAAGACTATGATGAAAAAAAAAGAGAGCATTCTGCAAGAGAAGTCAGAAGCTTTTATGGCAAGAATTATTAAACTTTATCAATACCTAATTAATGAAAAACATGAGACTACCATAGCAAAACAGATTTATCGTAGTGGAACAAGTATCGGGGCAAACGTTGCAGAATCCAAAAGTGCACAAAGCGGCCTTGATTTCATTCATAAACTAAGTATTGCACTTAAAGAAGCCAATGAAACTGAGTTCTGGTTGAAAAGCCTTTATGCCGGTAACTATATTAATGAAGCAGGATTCACTTCATTAAGAGATGACAATGAACAACTGATAAAAATGTTAGTAAGTTCCATTAAAACTATGAAAAAACAAATATGGCATTGATGACTCTACAAGATAGAGTAATCATAACTATACATTCTACACTATGAACTCTACATTCTACACTATGAACTCTACACTAAAAATGAACATCAACGAGTGGGCGATGGAAGATCGCCCAAGAGAGAAAATGATTGCCTACGGATGTGCAGGACTGTCGAACGCAGAACTGCTCGCCATCCTTATCGGCTCCGGCTCCAGCAAAGAGAGTGCTGTGGACCTGATGAAAAGGATTCTCAATGACTGTGACAACAACCTCAACACCTTAGGGAAGATGTCACTGGACGAACTGGAACAATACCACGGCATGGGTCCTGCCAAAGCAGTAACCATCCTTGCGGCCTGTGAGTTAGGGAAA
>JAEEZP010000280.1 GCA_016291915.1 Prevotella sp.
ACCTCGTTATGACGTGTTTTACAAGGAATAGCCAGTTCTAAAGCCTGGATCTCCAAGTCTTTCATGAAGGCTTGTACACGGTCGGGGATGGTTCCAAAGTAATGATCATCCATCTGCTGGTTCTTGGCAGAGTCATGTCCCATGAGTGTCCTGCCTGTCAACATCAGGTCGGGGCGTGCGGAGTATAACCCTTCGTCCACGAGGAAATATTCCTGTTCCCAACCGAGGTTGGAGATGACCTTCTTCACTTTAGGATCGAAATAACGGGCAACATGGGTGGCTGCCTCGTCAATGGCATGCAGCGCACGCTTGAGCGGTGCCTTGTAATCCAAGGCTTCACCCGTATAAGAGATGAAGATCGTAGGGATACAAAGAGTATCGTCGATGATAAAGACCGGGGAGGTGGGATCCCAGGCAGAATAACCACGAGCCTCGAATGTGGCGCGGATACCTCCGTTAGGGAAGGAAGAGGCGTCGGGCTCCTGTTGCATGAGCAACTTTCCGGAAAACTCCTCTATCATACCTCCTTTGCCATCATGCTCGATGAAGGCATCGTGCTTCTCCGCTGTTCCTTCTGTCAGTGGCTGAAACCAGTGCGTGTAATGTGTGACGCCATTCTCGTCGGCCCATTGCTTCATTCCTTTTGCCACGGCATCGGCGATGGACTCGTCCAAGGGGACGCCGTTGTCTATCACATCGATGAGTTTGTCGTACACATCACGCTGAAGATATTTGTACATCTTCGTGCGGTTGAATACATACTTTCCGAAATACTCTGAGGGACGCTCAGAGGGTGGCGTAACTTCGAGGGGTTTCTTCGAGAAAGCCTCTTCTACTACCTGAAATCTTAAGTTTGCCATGTTTTTATTATCTTGTCTTCGATCTTTTGTCACTAAAACCTATTTGAAACTATCCGTCTGCAAAGATACAATAATTATTTCAATTATCCATTATCAATTGTCAATTATCCATTATCAATTATCCATTATCCATTATCAATTATCCATTATCAATTGTCAATTATTTCACCCCATCCACTTTCGGATGCGAGAAAGAGCTTCCTCACAGTCTTCATGACGGCCAAAGGCTGTAAGACGCACAAACCCTTCGCCACTCGGCCCGAAACCGACTCCGGGCGTGCAAACCACCTGTGTACCGTAAAGCAACTCTTCGAAGAACTTCCAACTGGAGAGTCCACGTGGCGTTTTTACCCATAAGTAGGGGGCATTCTCACCACCGTAAACGGTGAGACCGGCTTTCGTGAGAGCCTCTCTGATCATACGTGCATTGTTCATGTAATAGTCGATGGTGGCCTTTATCTGTTCCTTTCCTTCTGGGGTATAGATAGCTTCGGCTGCCCGTTGGGAGATATAACTGGCCCCATTGAATTTCGTACACTGTCGACGATCCCAGAAAGGTTGTAGCGGATAACGCTTACTGCCGTCGAGGGTGGTTGCTGACAACTCTTTGGGAATGACCGTGTAACCGCAGCGGATACCGGTAAATCCGGCTGTCTTACTGTAACTGTGAAACTCTATCGCACATTTGCGGGCACCCTTGATCTCATAGATAGAGTGGGGGATATGGTCATTCTGGATATAAGCATGGTAAGCGGCATCATAGAAGATGATGGCATCGTTGCGTAAGGCGTAGTTGACCCACTTCCGCAGTTCTTCCTTCGTGATGACCATCCCTGTGGGGTTGTTGGGGTAACACAGGTAGATCATATCCACACGGTGTTCGGGCAACGAGGGCGTGAAATGATTCTCTTCGTTGCAGGAAAGATAAGTGACATTGCTCCACTTGCCGTCAGCCCCGAGGGTTCCTGCCCTGCCATTCATCACATTGGAATCGACATATACGGGATAGATAGGGTCGGTGACAGCCATCGAATTATCCCATCTCACCAACTCACCGATATTGCCGGTGTCGCTCTTTGCCCCATCATTGATAAAGACTTCCGAGGTATCGATATGTACACCCCGTGGGAGGAAGTCGTTCTTCACGATCGCCTCTCGCAACCACAGGTAACCACGTTCCGGTCCATAACCATGGAAACGGTCGAGCGTAGCCATATCATCCACAGCCTTATGCATCGCCTCGATGACAGCCGGTGCCAGGGGTTGTGTAACATCGCCGATACCCAGACTGATCACCTGCGATTTGGGATGCGCTACCTTATAAGCGTTCACTTTCTTGGCGATATCCGCAAAGAGGTATTTATCCGACAGTTTTAAGAAATGCTCATTTATCAGTGCCATTGTATATACTCTAAACCTTAAACCCTAAACTCTAAACCCTAAACCCTAAACCATTATCTCCCCATCATACACTATCGTGGCAGGCCCCGACAGATAGACATGACCGTCTTCTTTCTTCCATTCAACACAGAGTGTGCCGCCATCCATCACGATATCTGTCGTTCGTTCAGTACGGCCAGTCAGTACAGCTGCTACTGCCGTGGCGCAGGCTCCCGTGCCGCAGGCCATGGTAATACCACTTCCCCTTTCCCATACACGTGTCCTGATTCTGTCTTTTGCTATCACCTGTGCAAACTCGATGTTACACCGTTGTGGGAAAGCCTGGTGACATTCCAGTTCTTGACCGGTCTTTTCCACTTCAATGCCGTTGATGTCATCGACAAACAGTACATAATGGGGATTACCCATCGAGATAAAGGTTCCTCCTAATGCATCACCCAAGGCAGGATTATATTGTGAAGGCACCGCGGTGTGCGGACAACCCATATCAACTGTAACGCTTTTTACCTGATGGTCTTGTATGTCTAACAAAAGGAGCTTGATGCCGGAATTCGTTTTCAAACGGATTGTTGTTTTACGGGTCAGTCCTCGTTCGTAAAGATATTTACCGATACAGCGTGATGCATTGCCACACATCATTGCCTCTGAACCGTCTGCATTAAAGATGCGCATGCTGAAGTCGGCGTCCGGCGTTTCAGAAGAGCCGATAAGGACCAGTCCGTCACTGCCGATGCCGGTATGAAACTTACTCCATTGTATGGCTGTGGCAATAGGGTCGGCAATGGTATATTTCGTGGTGTCCACATAGATATAGTCATTTCCTGCCCCGTGCATCTTAGTAAAACGAATCTTCTCCAACATAATCCAATGGTTTACTCTTTACTGGAAACATCCGAAGTAAAGAGGATGTTTCTGAAGTACAAAAGTAAAAGATTTTAGTCAGAGCAGAAAATAAATAGCTAAGAAATTTAGAATAAAAACGACAATAAGTTACGAATTATCAAATTACTCCACTTTATTATATTAAATTGTAAAAGTGGAGTATGATAATCGTTACAAAAAAACGTAAATTGAAATCTGATAATCTCAGCTTGTCAGGCTTCATCAATGATGGATCACAGCCAAACCACCTTCGCCTGTTTCCTTATATAGAGAAGGTAGGTCGTGTCCTGTCTGCTTCATCACATTGACCACCCGGTCAAAGGAAACATTATGTTGCCCATCTGAGAAGGCTGCGTAGAGGTTGCTGTCCAAGGCACGTGCCGCGGCAAAGGCATTACGCTCAATACACGGAATCTGTACCATACCGCATACAGGATCACACGTCATACCGAGGTGATGCTCCAATCCCATCTCCGCCGCATACTCTATCTGAGCAGGACTGCCGCCGAAGAGTTGACAGGCTGCGGCAGAGGCCATGGCGCAAGCAACGCCTACCTCTCCCTGACAACCTACGTCAGCACCGGCAATGCTGGCATTTGTCTTAACGATATTCCCGATGAGTCCTGCTGTTGCCAGGGCATGTAGGATGCGCGAGTCACTGAAGTTGTGGGCGGTGGATAGGTGATAAAGTACAGCGGGCAGTACTCCAGACGAACCACAGGTGGGAGCCGTAACGATCGTTCCTCCGGAAGCATTCTCTTCACTGACCGCCAAGGCGTATGCATAGACAAGACCACGTGATTGTAGGTTTGCCTTATACCCTTGTGCTTTGACGTAATAGATAGCCGCCTTACGGGGAAGATGCAGCGGGCCGGGTAATACACCCTCATGTCCAAGTCCGCGCTCCACGGAAGCTTTCATCGTCTCCCATACCTTCATCAGGTAATCCCAGATATCACTATCCTCACACCGTTCGACATATTCCCAGTAAGCACATCCATTGTCATAACACCATTTCATGATATCTTTGAGGGTATGAAGGTCATAGATATCCGGTGTGGCAAGGGTCTTACTGTCGTCTTCCCCTTCGGAAAGAGCACCGCCGCCAACGCTATACACCACCCATTCGTCTGTTTTCTGATTCTCTTTGTCGAATGCTATGAAGCGCATGCCGTTAGGATGAAAAGGCAGAAAGACAGAAGGTTCCCACAGAATAGTGGTAGGAGCGAAAGGCTGAAGAACATCTACGATGGCAGCATCTGTCATGTGTCCTTTGCCTGTGGCTGCCAAACTGCCGTATAGGGTTACCTCAAAACGTGCTGCGTGAGGGTTCCTCTTCGCAAAGATACTGGAAGCTTTTTGGGGTCCCATGGTATGACTGCTCGATGGTCCCTTCCCAATCTTATATAGTTCTTTCAGTGATTTCATCCCAACTCTAAACTCTTATCTCTAAACCCTAAACTCTAAACTATGAACTCTAAACTATGAACTACATATACCCCAGCCACCTCAGGATATCATTGAGGTTAGCAACGATCATCAACAGGATGAGGATGGTGAATCCCACATATTCTGCCTTGATCATGAAGTTCTCACTGGGTTTGCGACCCGTGATCATCTCATAGATCAGGAAGAGTACATGACCGCCGTCTAATGCGGGGATAGGGAGAATATTCATGAAAGCAAGAATGATAGACAGGAAAGCCGTCATACGCCAGAACATCATCCAATCCCATACCGGTGGGAACAGACTGCCGATAGCTCCGAAGCCACCCAGGCTCTTTGCTCCGTCGGCTGTAAAGACATATTTCAGGTCGTCCACATAACCGCGTAACACGCCAAGACCGTATTTGATACCTGCCGGGAAACTTTCAAAGAAACCGTATTCCACCTTCGTAGGTTCATAATAGGTATAGATACTGGTTTGTCCTACACCCAGCAACATATCTTCTGCAAGTGTTA
>JAEEZP010000281.1 GCA_016291915.1 Prevotella sp.
AATGCCGAACAGAAGATCTACCATCGTCTGGAGGTGCTCCACGCCCAACAGAAGAAAGGGCATCACCGTATCATCGGCGTGCTCGGATGTATGGCAGAGCGTGTGAAGGAAGATCTCCTCGAGCACCATCATGTCGATCTGGTGGCAGGCCCCGACAGTTATCTCTCCCTGCCCGACCTGATCGCACAGGCAGAGAACGGGCATAAAGCCATCAACATCACGCTGTCCACCACCGAGACCTATAAGGATATCATCCCACAGCGTCTCCATGGGGCGAAGATCAGCGGTTATGTGAGTATCATGCGCGGCTGTAACAACTTCTGCCACTACTGCATCGTGCCATACACCCGTGGTCGGGAGCGCAGCCGTGATCTCGACAGTATCCTCTCGGAGGTGAACGACCTGCAGGCACGTGGCTTCAAGGAAGTGACGCTGCTGGGACAGAATGTCAACTCCTACCGTTTTGAGCGCGATGGGGAGACCATCGGTTTCCCGTTGTTGCTGCGTAAGGTGGCTGAGGCCGTGCCCACCATGCGGGTGCGTTTCACCACCTCCCATCCCAAGGATATGAGTGATGAGACGCTGAGGGTGATCGCCGACATGCCTAATGTGTGCAAGCATATCCACCTGCCGGTGCAGAGCGGTAGCGACAGGATCCTCCACCTGATGAACCGTAAATACACCCGTGCGTGGTATATGGACCGTATCCGTGCCATCCGCACGATCATCCCCGACTGTGCCATCACCACCGATATCTTCGTGGGTTATCACAGTGAGACAGAGGAAGACCATCGTCTGTCGCTGTCACTGATGGAGGAGGTGGGCTACGACAGCGCCTTTATGTTCAAATACTCGGAGCGCCCCGGCACCTATGCGTCGAAGCATCTCCCCGACGATGTGGAGGAAGCGGTGAAGCTGCGGCGGTTGGCCGAACTGATCGAACTGCAGACACGCCTGTCGGCTCAGCAGAACAAGAAAGACGAGGGTAAGACCTTCGATGTGCTGGTGGAAGGCTACAGCAAGCGCAGCAGAGAACAGCTCTGCGGTCGTACCGAACAGAATAAGATGGTGGTGTTCGACAAGCAAGGGCATCACATCGGTGAGACCGTACGTGTGCGGATCACCGGCAGCACCTCGGCCACGCTGCTGGGAGAGTTGGTTTAGAGTTTATCGTTAACGTTATCGTTATAGATATGAAAGAATTCCTACAAGTCCTGCGGCGGTTTATCCCGCCCTATAAGAAATACCTGGTACTGACGGTATTGTTCAACATCCTTTCTGCGGTGCTGAACATCTTCTCCTTCGCTACCATCATCCCCCTGCTGAATATCCTGTTCCAGACCGACAGCGGCATGCGACAGTCGGAGTGGATACCCTGGGGAGAGATGAACCTCAAGAATATCACGGAGGTGGTGGGTAATAATGTGGACTGCATCGTGCAGGACCTTGTCATCGACTGGGGCGCTACCACCACCTTGCTGATCATCGGACTGGTGTTGGCGTTCATGACCTTCCTGAAGACCGGCGCTTATTTCCTCTCTTCGGCCACGATCATCCCCATCCGCACCGGTGTGGTACGCGATATCCGTAACCAGTTGTACCAGAAGATCACCGCCCTGCCCTTAGGGTTCTTCAGTGAGGAGCGCAAGGGAGATATCATCGCCCGTATGAGCGGTGATGTGCAGGAGATAGAGAACTCCATCATGGCGAGCCTCGACATGCTCTTCAAGAACCCCATCCTCATCATTGCCTATTTCACCACCTTGGTGATCATCTCGTGGCGTCTAACCCTCTTCACCATCTTCTTCGTGCCTCTCTTCGGGTGGTTCATGGGTGTCGTGGGCCGTAAGCTCAAGCAGAAGAGCATCAAGGCGCAGTCGCTGTGGAGCGATACGATGAGTCAGGTGGAGGAGACCCTCGGCGGACTGCGTATCGTCAAGGCTTTCAATGCCGAGGAGAAGATGAACCGTCGTTTCAACCAGGTGAACAACGACTACCGTAGCAATATCATGCGTGTGAACATCCGTCAGCAGATGGCCCACCCGATGAGTGAGTTCCTCGGCACCGTGATGATCGTCATCGTGCTGTGGTTCGGCGGTGTGCAGGTGCTTAACAACGCCTCCATCACCGGTCCTACGTTCATCTACTACCTCGTCATCCTCTATAGTATCATCAACCCGCTGAAGGAGTTCTCCAAGGCCAGTTACAATATCCCCAAGGGTATGGCGTCGATGGAGCGTGTGGATAAGATCCTCAAGGCGGAGAACAATATCAAGGACCCGGTGAACCCCAAGCATATCGCCAGCTTCGATCACCAGATAGAGTTCCGTCATGTCTCCTTCAAATACGGTGAGCAGTGGGTGCTCCGTGATATCAACCTCGTGATAGAGAAAGGCAAGACGATAGCGCTGGTAGGACAGTCGGGTGGCGGAAAGTCAACGCTCGTCGATCTCATCCCCCGTTACTACGATGTGCAGGAGGGTGAGGTGCTTATCGACGGTATCAATGTGAAGGACTTAGGTATCCACGACCTGCGGCAGCTCATCGGTAATGTCAACCAGGAGGCGATCCTCTTCAACGACACCTTCTTCAACAATATCTCCTTCGGTGTCGATGATGCCACGCAGGAGGAGGTGGAGAACGCTGCGAAGATCGCCAATGCCCATGAGTTCATCATGGCTTCCGAGAATCAGTACAACACGAATATCGGTGACCGTGGCGGTCGTCTCTCCGGCGGTCAGCGCCAGCGTATCAGCATCGCCCGTGCCATCCTGAAGAACCCGCCTATCCTCATCCTCGATGAGGCCACCTCCGCCCTCGACACGGAGAGTGAGCGTCTGGTGCAGGATGCCCTGGAGCGGTTGATGAAGACACGTACCACCGTGGCTATCGCCCACCGTTTGAGTACCATCAAGAACTCTGATGAGATCTGTGTGCTTCACGAAGGAATGATCGTGGAGCGAGGCACACATGATGATCTGTTGCAGCAAGACGGTTATTACAAAAAACTGCATGAGATGCAGAGCTGATGATGGGCAGTATCGGTTATTCGTTTGTTTACGCACTCTTCTACGTCTTCTCCCTCCTGCCGCTCAGGGTGTTGTACCTGTTGTCCGACGGTCTTTTCCCGGTGGTCTATCACCTGGTGCGTTACCGTCGTGCCACCGTGCGCCGCAACCTCACCGAGGCCTTCCCTGAGAAAGACCCGCAGGAGATCGTGCGGATAGAGAAACGATTCTACCATTGGTTCCTCGACTATTTCCTCGAGACCATCAAGCTGCTGAGCATCCCTTCCGGGAAGCTCCTCCGTCATATCGAGTTCCGCAATGCCGAGGCCCTCGAGGAGTGTTTCGATGCGGGACAGTCGTGTGCCGCCCTGTTAGGGCATTACGCCAACTGGGAGTATCTCTCTGCCACCGGTCTGTCGATGCGCCGCCATAGCGATGCGGTGATGGGCTTGATCTACCACCCCCTGCGCAATGCCGTCTTCGACCGGTTGTTCATCGCCTTACGCGAGCAGCATGGAGGCACTGCCATCCCGAAGAAAGACATCCTCCGTTATCTCCTCCGTTATCGTCAGGAGCATCGTATGAGCCTCTTCGGCTATATTGCCGACCAGAGTCCCAAGTGGGAGAATATCCATCTGTGGATCCCCTTCCTGCATCACGACACCCCCGTCTTCACCGGTGCTGAGCGTATCATCCGTAAGATGAACAATGCCGTCTTCTATGTTGACATGGAGCGTCCCCGTCGCGGTCATTATGTCTGTACCTTCCGGCTGATCACCCGGGAGCCGGCGCAGTGGGAGGAGCATGAGCTCACCCGTCGTTTCTTTGTGATGTTAGAGGAGAGCATCCGTCGGGAGCCGGCCTGTTACCTGTGGAGTCACGACCGTTGGAAGCGCACCCATGAGGAGTACGACCGTCGTGTGCGTGAGGGATTAATCAAACAACGATAAGATGATGAAGACCATGATCCACCCTTTCTACGAGTATCTGAGTGATTACCTGCTTACCCTTCCGGAGCGTTTCGATGCGGAGGGCGAGACCATCTATGCCGCCCGTAACACCATCAAGGTCTTCACCGCCCCCGACGGCACCACGCTCAATGTCAAGCGTTACCATCCCCCGCGGTTCTTCAACCGTTTTATCTATTCCTTCGGTCTCCGCCGGCCGAAGGGACTGCGTGCCTTCACCTATCCTGAGATCCTCGAGGCGCGGGATATCGACACCCCTGCCCCTGTGGCATATTTCGAGGAGCGTCATGGCGGCATGCTCGGCTACAGTTATTTCGTCAGTGTGCAGTGTCAGGGTATGCGCACCCTTTATGATGTGGCGGCGATGCCCACCGGTTACGAGCTGTTGGCGGAGGAGCTGGGCACGTTCACTGCCCGCATGCACGAGCAGCAGGTGCTGCACCGTGACTATACGCCCGGCAATATCCTGTGGCGTCAGGAAGACCTCGGAGTGTTCACTTTCGTCTTGGTGGATACCAACCGCATGCGCTTCGGCACTGTCAGCCAGCGCCGTGGCTGCAAGAATATCTGTCGTTTCTGGGGCCCCAAGCACTTCACGGAGCTCTTAGCCAAGCACTATGCCCTCTCCCGCGGCTTCGATGTGGAGGACACCGTGAACCTCACCCTCCGCTACCGCCAGCAGTTCTGGAAACGATACTCTAAACGACACTCCGTACCCTTCGAACTGGAATACTGACGGGAAAACGTAGAGATCAGAGACGGAGAAGGAGCTGAAATTGAATGTCCGTGGCAGAAGAATGATTTATCTGTTGATATCCGCTCCCGATACTGTCTCGGTCGAAATAATTAAGAGTGCCAATCTTTCCACAAATCATCCATCTAACAGATGGTTCATAACGGAACATAAGACTATAACAGATACCTTTTCCGGAGTACATATTAAATGATGAGCTATAGAGTGGTCCTTGCTCGTATTGATACAGTCTGCTGTCGTAATCATCTGTATTAAAATAGGTCATCTGCAGATTAAGTTTCCAATGGCTGGTAGATTGGAAATGACTATGGTTACTGATGAGGAATCCACGGTGGGAATCCTTTTCTTTTATCCGTACCACTTGGACAATCGTTTGGCTACCCCATGTGGGTTGTTGGTATGATAAACTCATCCTCCCCTTATGTTCAAACTGTTTCATCAGCTGTTTGTCTTCATCATCTTTTTCCTTTTGTTTTAGTCGGTATCGTATCTGAAATGTCCAATTACCTCGCTGGAAGTTAATAGACAACTGTTGATCCCAGGTGTGGGAAGCAGCGGATATCTGATAACGTGGCCAAGGGAAATAAGCATAATCAGTGTAATAGTTTATTAAAAACTGTCGTGAGGGATGCCATTGGAGTCCTATATATAAACCACTCTCATTTTGTATCCTTCCACCCTCGCTGAATCCCCTGCTGAGCAATGATGTGTACTCCTTGCTGTAGAAGCGTTGTAAAACCATGACATCCAATTGTTCAGAAAGAAGAATACTCATTCTGTTTAGGGTTGCAATATTCATATTCTTTTCGATAGCAGTTTCACCAGAAAAGGACAGCCGGCCGTTGAGATACTGATAATCAGTGCTGGCGTTAAAGAAATGTTGTCCATGCGCATAATACCGACGGTAGAGAACTGTAGTGTCAGGCAACAGTGTTCTGGACAGTTGTGAATAGACTCCCGACAAGCCAATCTGTCCCTGCTTATAATGCCAGGACAGACGGGCGCCAGCTACCTGTTGGGTGATATTTCCCTTTTTGTCTATCTCTGTCTGTGTACGATGATAACCGGATGTGAGTATTGTTTTGATTTCTTGTGTCTTTTTGTCAAGTGTGGCATCTTTGTGTTGATGGGAAACAAAGACATCCAGTCCTGCTTGATCAGACAAGCGAAGGGTTGATGCGATGCCTTGAAGACAATAAGCAGATGCCGAAGAGGAATGCGGTCGTAATGTATAATGATGATTCTGCATCCCTGACAAAAGAGCAGACTTTCCTAATGACATATCGTTGTTCACCACCAGGCCCGCTCCAATATTCAGTCGGTAGTTTCCGATGATGAGATTCTCTACTGCTCCCACCTTCTTTATCTGTAGATAAGATGAGTAGTTGTCATATCCTTTGCTGTTGACTCCTGCAAAAAATGGTTCTCCGGCATCTTGAGCCCCTACGATTCCCATCTTGATGCGTTCCTTATATTGATACTGATAGCGTAATTGATGACGATAGGGATATCCCAGATATCCCTCTTTATCTCCTTTCCTTTCGTACAAAGGTATCTTGCCGGTTAAAAGAACACGATGTTTTCCATAGCGCAATATATCCTTCATCTTCAGTTTGGAGGATATTTTCTCCGGTGGTCCTGCAAAGATGAAGAATGAAAGTAACTTCCTTTTAATATAACTGATGGAAGGAATCATGGCCAGTTCACCAAGTGATGTGATAGTACCATAGCGATACAGATATTCCTCAATATCCTCAATCTCTTGATCCGTTAAGAAAGGTATCTGGTGAAGATCTTCTCCTGTGGATGTATTAATATTTATAGGATGCAAAGCCAGATCGGCCAGAGACTCTAAAATATCATTCCAATGGTCTGACTCAAAATCTTCATTGTCACACAATTGTTGCAGTAACTCTTCCCACGATTGTGAGAAAGATGGTGTCGCCCAAAGAGAGAGCATGAGCATAGTGGTAAAAATGTACTTTTTCATAGTTGTTATTTAAAGAGTTATACTTTCCTCATTTGCCTTGTACAGCAAATCTTGGACAAAGATAGGTAATATTTCCTAAATATCTAAGGGAAAATATCAGAAAAAGGAAAATATCTTTTACTTTTGCAGTTGTGAAGCAGATTGGCAAGCGTATGATAGGGCTGATAGGCTGTCTGTGGCTGGTCATCACGGGGTTGATGGCGCAGACGGTGACAACGGAGGTGGTGCGTCCGGAGGACCGTCGTGTGGATATGAACAACCCGACATTCGTGCCGAAGGTGAGGGTGAGCAAGACTCTCCACGAGGGCGACAGCATACAGTATGTGGAGATGAACAACGTGTTCGTATATCCCGCCAACCAGTTTAAGAACGAGCGACAGCGCCAGGCCTACAACCGGTTGGTGTATAACGTGAAGAAGGTGCTGCCGATAGCGAAGGAGGTGAACCAGATCATCATCGAGACCGGTGACTACCTGGAGACCCTCCCTAACGAGAAAGCACGGCAGGAACATCTGAAAAGGGTGGAGAAAGGTATCAAAGAGCAATATACCCCGCGAATGAAAAAACTGAGTTATTCACAGGGTAAACTGCTCATCAAACTGGTATATAGGGAATGTCACAGCTCGTCGTACGAGCTGATCAACGCGTTCTTGGGGCCGGTGCGCGCCAGCGTCTATCAGGCCTTCGCCTGGTTGTATGGCGCCAGCCTGACAAAGAAATATGATCCGGAGAAGACAGACCGCCTCACCGAGCGTGTGGTGCGCATGGTGGAAGCAGGACAGATCTAAGCTTCCGTCACCTCGTCGATCTTCTCGGCGATATCTTCCTTGACATCCTCGACCTTCTCGGCGATCTCTTCCTTTACTTCGGCAACTTCCTCCTTGACATCTTCTACCTTCTCGGCGATCTCTTCCTTTACTTCGGCAACTTCTTCCTTGGCATCCTCGACCTTCTCGGCAATCTCTTCCTTCACCTCGGCAACGGTCTCCTGGACTTCCTCCTTGACTTCGGCAGCTTCCTCAGCAACGTTCTCCTTTACCTCGGCAACAGTCTCCTGAGCATCGTCCTTCTTGTCGTCGAACTTCTTCTTGAGATCATCGGTGAAGTCCTGAGCGGCTTTCTTGGCATCGTCGAACTTCTTCTTGGCGGCATCGATCTCATCACC
>JAEEZP010000282.1 GCA_016291915.1 Prevotella sp.
AAAGTCGCGATTAAGCGAGAGCAGAGCTAAGTTTTACTTAAGCTATGCCGAGCGTGAGCGAGTTCGATGTGAAACATCAAAGTCGCGATTAAGCGAGAGCAGAGCTAAGTTTTACTTAAGCTATGCCGAGCGTGAGCGAGTTCGATGTGAAACATCAAAGGAATGAGGGAGGGGGAAATCATTGACAATTAACTCGTCAACTCGTTTACTCGTCAACTAAAGAAAAATGAATTTTCACGAAGGAGAAATACTATATATCAACAAACCGTATGCCATGTCTAGCTTCGGAGCACTGGCACATGTCAGATACCTCTTGTCGAAAAGACTGGGGGTAAAACGACTGAAGACGGGGCATGCAGGCACCCTCGATCCTCTGGCAACCGGTGTTCTTGTGCTGTGCACGGGAAGAGCCACCAAAAGGATTGAAGAACTGCAGGGGCATGATAAGGAATATGTCGCTACGCTGCAGTTGGGCGCCACCACGGCGAGTTATGATATGGAGCACCCGGTAGATGCAGTCTATCCGACAGACCATATCACCCGTGAGCGTGTGGAAGAGGTGCTGGCCTCGATGGTGGGGGATATCCCCCAGGTGCCGCCGGTGTACAGTGCTGTGATGGTCAACGGCAAACGGGCTTATCAGCTGGGAAGAAAAGGTGCTCAGGTGGAGCTGGCCGCCAAGACCGTACATATCGATGCGATAGAACTGCTCTTTTTCGATGCCGACCTGATGCAGATGGGAATACGGGTGAGATGTGGCAAAGGCACCTATATCCGTTCTCTGGCAAGAGATATCGGTGAGGCTCTCCACAGCGGCGCCTATCTCACCTCCCTGTGCCGCACAAGGGTAGGGGATGCCAGCATCGACGACTGCATCATCATGGAAGACTTCCCACAATGGTTGGAAGCACAACAGATAGAAGGATAAGAAAGAAATAATATAAATATGAAACTATCACAATTTAAATTCAAATTACCCGAGGAGCTCATCGCCCTCAATCCTCCCATGCACCGCGATGAGTGTCGCCTTATGGTGTTACACAAGAAGTCGAATACGATAGAGATGTTTCAGAAAGACGATGACGGAAACCCTATCGACGGCACACAGAAAGACAGTGAGGGAAATATCATCCCCGCTCAGTATCTTGACTTCCGTGCTATCCTTAGCTATTTCGACGAGGGCGACACATTTGTCTTCAACGACACGAAGGTGTTCCCGGCACGACTCTATGGTACCAAGGAAAAGACCGACGCTAAGATTGAGGTGTTCCTGCTAAGGGAACTCAACAAAGAGATGCGGCTGTGGGATGTCCTCGTGGAGCCGGCCCGGAAGATACGTATCGGCAACAAGCTCTTCTTCGACGACAGTGGCACGATGGTGGCAGAGGTGATTGACAACACCACCAGTCGTGGACGTACCTTGCGTTTTCTCTACGACTGTCCTCATGATGAGTTCAAGCGTGAGCTCTTCGCACTCGGTGAAGCTCCCCTGCCTCACTATATCGTTGACCATCGTCCCGCCACGGAGCAGGATATGGATGACTTCCAGTGTATCTTTGCCAAGAACGAGGGTGCGGTGACCGCTCCTGCCAGCGGACTCCATTTCTCCCGTGAACTGCTGAAACGCATGGAGATAAAAGGCATCGAGTCAGCTTTTATCACCTTGCATTGTGCCCTCGGCAACTTCCATAATATCGAGGTGGAGGATCTTACCAAGCATAAGATGGACTCTGAGCAGATGTTCATCCATAAGGAAGCCTGTGATAAGGTCAATACGGCCAAGCAGAACGGGAAACATATCTGTGTGGTAGGTACAAGCGTGCTGAAAGCCACGGAGACCGCTGTGGGAACCGACAAGATGCTGAAGGAATATGAGGGATGGACGAATAAGTTTATCTTCCCACCCTATGAGTTTGGCGTGGCCGACTCGATGATAACCAACTTCTATCACCCCATGTCAACATTGTTGATGGAGACGGCAGCCTTCGGTGGATATGATCTGGTGATGGAAGGCTACGAGCAGGCTGTGAAAAATGGGTATAAGTTCGGCTGCTACGGTGATGCCCTGTTGATAGTAGATGACTGATACGATACTGCATACCGTTTACCTGTCGTTAGGCAGCAACCTGGGTGATAAGGAAGCAAATATCGTCCAGGCGATTGTAAAGATAAATGAGAAGATTGGCGCTGTGGTGCGCCAGTCTTCCTTGCTTATTACCGAGCCCTGGGGCTTTGAGAGTGACAACGCCTTCGTCAACTGTGCCGTCTGCTGTAAGACCACCCTGACACCACGCCGACTGCTGAATGCCATCCAGCGGATAGAGCGGGAGATGGGACGCACGCAGAAGTCGTTGGTTTTCATGGACGGAAAGCCCCTCGTGGAGTATCACGACCGTATCATCGACATCGACATCCTACTGTATGACGATGTCACCATCGATACCCCCACGCTGAAGATCCCACACCCACTGATGCAGGAACGCGACTTCGTGATGATACCACTGAGGGAGATCCTTGAGTAGTTGGTATTAAAAAAAAATGATAAAAGAATAGTATAGTTTAAATTATTATTCTTATTTTTGCAGTGATAAAGGAATTGTCGACATAAAATATGAGAGAAGAAGATAAACAGCTAACATTCAAGGAATTATTCTTAGAGAATTATTCCCGTTTATATTATGTTGCTCTTTATCTTTTGAATGATAGTGAGACAGCAAGAGATGCAGTCTATGATTCCTTTGCAACTGTTTGGGAAGAATTCCGAAAGGAGAGTAACCCCCCAAAGTACAACTACACCTATCTTTATAAAGTTGTACACAGTCATTGCGTGGATTTGTTGAGACATCAGAACGTGCATAACAAGTATGCGATGTTGTATAAGCAATTACATGATGATGGCCTCCTTTATGACGATGATGATAAAGACAGCAGATTAGAAACTATTTATAAGGTATTGGAAGAGATGCCTCCTCGCACCCGTTTTATCATGGAACAGTGCTATTTTGAAGATAAGAAATATGTCGAGGTCGCAGAGATTCTGGGTCTTTCCCGAGATGGTATTCGTGCACAGGTAATGAAAGGTCTTGAAATGTTAAGAAATGTATTTTCTGTTAAATATAAGAAAGGTCAGTGACCATTTAGGTCTTTAAAACCTATATATATATAAAGGTATACGAATAATGGATGAAGAATTAAGGTCAACAGCACAAAATAAATCTTCCTTGAGTGCATTTGATTGCATGGAGAAGATTGACTCGTTGAGTGAAGAGGAATTGCAACAATTCTTCTCTGATCCTGATTTGCGCTATGACATGAGCTTGCTTTCTGCTGTTCGTCAGTCAGTTCTTCGACATCGTTATCCATCACCGGATGTAGAAGAGATGTGGCAACGTTTTGAGGCACATAATATTATGCCACTACGAGAAAAACGGAAAAACCGTATCCGTGTGATTTCTTCAGCATTATTGTCAGCTGCTGCAGTACTCGCTTTAGTTTTCTTTTTGAATAAGAATTCAGTTCAAAACAACGAGATAGAGTCAAGCACTCCTTTGATGGCCTTTACTCGTGATACTACCCCTCAGGTAATCCGTTTGGTTGATGAACAAGGTAATGAGCAGGTCCTTGATGAAATTCAATCAGAAAATGGAGACAGAGTCAATGATATGGTAGCCGATTTCTCCTCTTCATCTCTGAATATGAAAGGTGAGGCAAAAGGTTTAAAGGGTATTGGGGCCTCTTCTGTATTAGAAACTGTGGGATGGAAAACGATCAGTACCCCACGCGGGAGAGTATATAAGGTTATACTACCTGATAAGACACAAGTTCTTATGAATGCCGACAGTCGTCTAACCTTTCCAGACTGTTTTGATGGAGCAGAACGCGTGGTGCGGTTAGTCGGTGAGGCTTTCTTTACCGTTACGAAAGATATCCATCATCCGTTTATCGTAGAGAGTGAGAAGATACGAACATATGTGCTAGGAACAGAGTTTAATCTTCGTGCATATCCCAATTCTAATCCGCATGTCACTCTGGTGAGTGGTCAGGTAAAGGTTGATAACCTTCAGAATAATCAGAGTCTGATGATGAAACCAGGACAAGATGTGACTATCAATGGAAAAAGTTCTTTCGACGTGTCTTCTGTGGATACTGAGTATTATGTACAATGGAAGGAAGGTTTTTTCTATTTTGACAATGTTCCTTTGGTGGAAGTTTTAAAAGAATTGGGCCGTTGGTACAATGTGGATATTCAAATTACTGACAATTCCCTCATGAGTTATCGCCTTCATTTCATTGCTGACAGAGGAGCCAGCATTGCTCAGGTCGTAGATAATCTGAATGGATTCAGTTATCTGAAAGTGGTGCGTGAGCGAGAAAAACTGGTCGTTTCTAAAAAAACATCGGTCAATTAATGACCATATTCAACAAGAAAACGTTCTTTTATAAACAATATTATTATTGAAGTATTGCTTATGGAGAATTCTTTTTACAAGGGGCGAGTAAGATATGATATTTCTATCTTCCTCTTGGCTGTATTTTTCCTGATGTCTTCAGGACTAATAAGTCCGGCGAGCGCCCAATCCCTGACGAAACGTATCTCTATCGAATGCAACAATGAGCCATTACCATCTGTGCTAAAAAAGATAGAGAAGTCTTCTGGTTTCAAAATTCTATTCACTTATGATGAGGTGCAACGTTACAAGGTAACATCCTCTATCAAGAATCAGACAGTGAGAAATGCTCTTGAGACAGTGCTGCATGATACTCCATGTAAGTATACTGTCAATGAGAAATTTATTAGTATCACCGTAAATGATGTGCCTGTTACATTGGATAATAAAGGAGGCAGCCGAACTATTCGTGGTCATGTCTACGACAGTGAGGGTCAGCCTCTGCCTGGTGCAACAGTAACCCTGAAAGGAACATCCGTAGTGACTGTGACCGATGCAAATGGCGCTTTTAGCATGGAAATACCCCATGAGGGTACCCTGATGGTCAGTTTCATCGGTATGGAGACGAAGAGTGTCAAGACCCAAGGTAAGCGTGATCTGAATATCGGTGTAACCGATGATGCGAATACCATAGGCGAGGTGGTAGTCACCGGTCTTATGAATCGTGACGCGAAGAACTTCACTGGAAATGCATCAGTATATAATGGTGATGAGCTTAAAGTCATGGGTCATCAAAATATCGTCAAGTCACTCTCCCTGTTGGATCCTAGTATAGCACTGACAGAAAATACGGAGATGGGTTCCGACCCCAATACGATGCCAAAGATCCGCTTCCGTGGCGAGAGTTCGTTCCAGGGTTTCGAGGCTATCGATAAGTCGGGATTGGTGAGTGATCCCAACCAGCCGCTCTTTATCCTTGACGGTTATGAGACGACTATTGAGCGCATCATCGACCTCGACATGAACCGCGTGGAGAGTGTCACCGTTCTTAAGGATGCTGCCGCTGCCGCCATCTATGGTGCACGCGCCGCCAATGGTGTCATCGTTGTGAAAACCAAGCGGCCGAAGGAAGGTCAGCTGCGTGTCAGTTACACCTTCGACATGAATGCCGAGTTTCCCGATTTGTCAAGCTATGACCTGTTGGATGCCAAAGAGAATCTGGATCTTTACGAACAGCTTCATCTCTATCGCAACTATGACGGAACGCTGCGTCCCGAGTACAACGAGATTGCCAAATGGGTGGCACAGGGTGTGAATACCGACTGGATGAGCCAGCCCTTACGCAACAGTTGGAGTACACGCCACTCGTTAAACCTGCAGGGCGGTGACACTCGCATGCGCTACGGTGTTGACCTGAACTATAGCAACAAGCCAGGTGTCATGAAGGAGTCGAAACGCGACAACTATGGTATCGGTGTTGACTTGAACTACAACGCCAACGACCGTCTTCTGTTCAGTAACTACCTGAGCATTTATAGTACAAAATCGGAAGACTCTCCCTATGGCAGCTTCTCTGACTATACCACTATCAACCAGTTCTATCCTATCTACGATAAGGATGGTCAGCTTTATAAGTACTACACCTACCAGAACGAATACGGATCCACGAACAACTGGTGGGGTAATGTCAGCAATATCCCCGTGAATCCCTTGTACGAGGCACAGGTAGGCAATTACAATAAGTCTAAGAACACCTCGTTCAACGAGAACTTCGCTTTCGACTGGCGCTTTATAGAAACCATGCGCCTGAACGGTCGCATCAGCTATACCCACTCTAATACCAAGAGCAATGCTTTCGTTTCACCCAACTCATCCGTATATACCGACTACGGTGAGGGTATGAGCGATGTCACCACAGAACAGCAGATTCTGCGTGGACGCCACACACACGTTGACACAGAGCAGAATTCCATAGAGGGAAACCTGTTCCTTACTTATGCACAGCAGTTTGGCGACCATTTCATCACTGCCTCGGCAGGTACCTCTTTAAGCGACTCCAAGAGTGTCGTTTATGGTTTCGTATCACAAGGTTACGGTGACAGCGAAATGTCAGAGCCAGCCTATGCCGCTGGTTATGAGAAAGGCGGTGTGCCTCAGAATGCTGAGGGTCATGCTCGTCTGGCTTCATTCTTTGCATCAGCAAACTACTCATTCGGCAACCGCTATCTTTTGGACTTCTCTTACCGTCTGGACGGTAGTTCGTCATTCGGCAACGACGAGAAAACCGCTCCCTTCTATAGTACAGGTATTGGCTGGAACGGTCACAATGAGAAGTTTATCAAGAATCTCGGTTTCATCGACATTCTCCGTCTCCGGGCTACATATGGTGAAGTAGGTTCCGTCAACTTCAGCCCCTATCAGGCCAAGGATGTTTATTCCTTCACTACTACCAGCCGCTATGATGGCAATATCGGTGCAACGCTACAGGCTCTTGGTAACCGTTCCTTAAAATGGCAGACAACCAAGTCAAAAGAGTTTGGCGCTCAGCTGGGACTGTTCCAGATTATTGACCTGCAGGCAAGTCTTTATAATCGTCGCACCATCGACATGGTATTGCCTGTGACCACCGCTCCATCAATGGGATTCGGAAGCTACACAGCCAATTTGGGTGAGATGCTCAACCGTGGTTGGGAACTTGCCCTGCGTGCGTTCATTATCAAGAAACCGCAATTCAACGTGTCGCTTTTTGCCAATGCAAGTCACAACAGCAACAAAATTGAGAAGATATCCTCAGCTCTTGAGTCGTTCAACAAATCTACCAATGTTGCTGACAATGTTCAGCAGACCCACAAGCTGCTCACTCGCTACGAGGAAGGACAGTCTACCACAGCCATCTATGCAGTACGCTCTTTGGGTATAGATCCTATGACCGGCGAGGAACTCTTCCTTACTAAAGATGGACATCCCACGAAGACTTGGAGTGCTGATGACAAAGTTGTTGTCGGTGACTCAGAGCCGGATATACGTGGTACTTTCGGTACAAACATCGGCTGGAAGGGACTATATTTCAACCTCACCTTCCAGTATCAGTATGGTGGTCAGGTCTATAACCAGACACTTGTTGATAAAGTGGAGAACTCCAATAAGTACAAGAACGTTGACAAACGCGTACTTACCGAGACTTGGAAGAAACCCGGTGATGAGACAAGGTACAAGGCTAACTTGACGGATCGTCTCGTGCAGTACTATACCTACGCTAGTTCTCGTTTCGTACAAGACTATGATCTCTTGCAACTGGCAGCCATGTCCATTCAGTACGAACTGCCGAAGGCATGGATATCTCCACTCTGTTTAGAGAGTGTCCGTCTGTCATTCAACACCAGCGACCTTGGCTACTGGTCGACAGTAAAGCGTGAACGAGGATTGAACTATCCCTATTCCCGGACCTTCACCTTTGGTCTTCGTGTAAACTTCTAAATACAATTGCGTTATGAATAGAATATATCAATATATCACCATTTTGTCGGCTGTCCTGCTCCTTAACTCATGCAGTGATTGGCTGGATGTGCAGCCAAGTACCGACAAAGATCGCGCCGACCTCATCGAGACGGCAGACGGCTATAAGAAGATGCTCTACGGAACGTATATCAATCTTGCGAACACCTCGCTCTATGGAGCTAATCTGACATTTGGTTTCGTGTCCTCACTCGGTCGCGACTATGTCAAGAACCTCAGCGACGTAGGTTCGGGCTGGAGTGCGGTTCACTGGAGCTATAGCGATACCAGCATCCGTGGGACTTACATCGACCCCGTCTGGTCGAAAATGTACAACAACATTGCCAACGTCAACAGCATTCTCTCGGATATCAGTGAGCATAAGTCACAATTCCGCAGCAGCGAGTACGGACTCATTGCCGGTGAAGCCTATGCCGAACGTGCCATGATGCACTTCGACCTGCTGCGACTCTTCGCACCGAACTATGTCGGCAACGAGAATGTCATTGCCATACCATACGTCACCAGCTATGAAGCAGTACGCAATGAGCACTTGAAAGCCAGCGAGGTAATGCAACATGTCATTTCTGACCTTGACATGGCCGAACAACTGATGGAGGAAGCCGGTGACCCGATCATCCACCAAAAGCAGACAATTACCTTCAACGGTCAAGGTGATTTCCTGGCCAATCGGCAGTATCATCTGAACTATTGGGCAGCTATAGCCCTGAAAGCTCGTGCTTATCTCTATATGGGTGACACGACGAATGCGCTAAAGTATGCACAGAAGGTTATTGACGAGGCTCCTTTTACCTGGACACCAGAAACAGAGATCGCTGCCGGAGACAAGGTAATGCAGAGCGAGCTTATCGCCGCTTTAGAGGTTTCTACGCTTCCCGACCTGTATGACAGCTATTACACCAGCCAGCTCTTCATCATGTCTGAGGAAGGCTATTGGGGCGCTGCCGACCAGGTTCACACGCTGAAAATCTTTGAAGATGCCAATGACTACCGTTACCTATACACCTTCAAGAAAGACGGTCGTGGCAACGACTTTGCCCTGTCATCGAAGTATCAGCAGGAGACCGGTACGAGCAAGACAATGAAGAAACAGACAGTGCCACTCATTCGCCTGGGTGAGATGTATCTCATCGCTGCGGAGTGCCAGGCCGAGAGTAATCCTGCCAAAGCCATTGACCTGTTGCGTAAACTGAAGAAAGCTCGCGGCTATTTCACAAATGATGCCGGTGTCGCCGATGGTTCCGATGCATCCACCATTAAGGCCATTGTCAAGAATGAAATGCGTAAGGAGACGTATGCTGAAGGACAGTTCTGGTTCTTCCTGAAACGCACGGGATTGACCGTGCCCGACTTTGGCTGGCAAGGCTCACTTACCCTCACTCCGGAACAGTTTATGTTCCCTATGCCCGAATCAGAGAAGGAATACGGCTATATCCCCGATGCGAACGAGGAATAGGACTATGTTTTTCAGAAAACCATTTAATGAAAAAGTGAAAGAAACATGAAGAAGATATATTTGTTCCTGATAGCGGCTATATTTGTCGTAGCCGCCTGTTCGACCGATGAGGTGGAGACTTTCGATGATCATAACTACCTGTCGTTCCAAAAGAGTGAACTTACATACACATTCGCCTTCGAGGGTAAGGACATCACCAGCAAGGAATTCGATCTGCCTGTTACCTATGCGGGACGTTTCTTCGACAAGGATGTGCAGTTTAGCATCATTGCTGTTGATGAGAAGAGTACTGCCAGGTCAGGAGCTGATTACGAAATGGTTGACGCCTCAAAGCAAATCATAAAGGCTGGAACCAATGAAGGAAACGGTAAGATTCGTCTGTTGCGCACACCCGCTCTTCAAGAAGAAAACCTGACTCTGGTACTGGCCATTACGGCAAATGACAATTTCCTTCCAGGTGTGGTGGATACACTCACGGTGACCATCAGCGACAGAATAGTGCAACCCGACTGGTGGGACTATAACTATCAGCGCTATTACCTGGGCACATATACTAAATCCAAGTTGCTCTTATGGCTCGAGTTCATGGGAGTCAGCGATGGAAGCAATCCTCTCGATACCGATGAGTACCGCGAATATGTATGGTACACCGGTTATACCGCACCGTCTATCGTTTACTACGACTATGCCGTGCGCCCGAAAGTGGCAGAGTTCCGTCGCTGGCTCATTAACAAGAAAAGCAATCCCATTGATGAGACATTAGGCGTACCTGTGGCTGATACACTTGGTGAATTCTAATCATCACAACGCAAAGGATTATGAACATGAAAAAGATTATTCTATACATGGCGGCTTTTGCGCCGTTGGCTTTAGCCTCCTGTCTGAGCGACGAAGGCAACTATGAATATACGGACCTGCCGGAAGTGAACATCAGCGGGTTAAATGACAACATTCGCTGTGTGTTGTTGGAGCAACAGAATATTACGCCGACCATCTCCACTTCAATACCTGAAGGTCAGCTGGAATATGTTTGGCGCATTGGCGCTGATACGTTGGCGCATCAGAAAACACTTGATTATACTTTCAAGAAAGTGCCTGGTAGCAATGATCCTCTTACATTCGAAGTCATTGACAAGCAGACAAAGGTACGTTACTCGAAGAATATCGGACTCACTGTGGTGTCACCTTTTACTACGGGTTATGCCATCCTGACTGATGCCGGTAAACTGGCTTTCCAGTCTTTTGAGACAGGAGAGAAACTGTATCAAGATGCCTACAAGGACGCAAATGATGATAATTTGACAGGTACTCCCCGATTGATAAAGCTTATCAGCTATAACGATGCTACGAACAATTATGTGCGTTCTACACGTCTGTGCGTCATTATGCAAGGCGGCAAGTCGCCAGAACTGGATGGCATGTCTTTGGCCCGTACGAATTTCTACGACGATGAGTTCCACGGAGAGGTTCCGCAGATTGTTTACAACTCTGCCCAGTACTTCGGTGGCGACTATGCCTTCAACATCATCAGTGCCGATGGTAAGGTGTACATCAAGTTCTGCAGCAGCACAGGTACCCCAGATGACGGTTACTTTGAGTATCCTCTGGAGACGTTTGACAACGGCTGCAAGGTGGCCCCCAGTCTCGCGCGTCTCGGTGCCTCCAGCTATGATGTTTACTACACAAGTTTGGACGAGCAGAATCACAAATTCGTGCTTTGGACGGGCAATAGAACTTCATCGGTTATCTCTCCTATGGGTAACGTGAGTGTTCCTGGAAAGCTTTTATGGATTGGCAACAAGCCGTACCAGACCAATGCTTATGCAGTAGTTCAAAACGAAGGAAAGTATTATCTCTACGAGGTCAAGTATGAATACAGCTATGTTACCTATACGATGGAAGGTACTGTAACCAGCTATGGAGAACTGCCAGCCGGTACTGTCAACGATCAGAGTTGTTTCTCTGCCAGTCAGGACACGCCCTACCTATTTGTCGGTACAGGTACCCAGTTGAAGGCCGTCAATCTGGCTAACTTGAATGATCTGTCAAATGCCGTCATCGATGTTCAAACATTCGACGGCGACATTACTGACATGCACATCGACTACGATGTCAATGTACTGCCGAAAACAGAGTTCAGCATTGCCGTGAGCAGGAGCTCAGGTTCTTCTGTCTATCAGATAGATCCAACCATTGTGAACCATGGTGCCATTATTAAGAAATATGACGGCATACAGGGGCGTATCGTAAGCTTCTGTCGTAAGTTCTGAGACCGGTATGAAGAAGATAGTTCTCATGATAGCTCTTCTAGCATCCCTTATGGTGCCTGTATCAGCCCAGTATAAGATTACGGGGGATGTGACGGGTATTGATGAGGGGTCGCTGCTCTATCTGACACTGGTTGGCAGGGAGCATGTGAATATTGACAGTACGAGGATTCATAATGGAAATTTCGAATTTACAGGAGATCATGTAGTAAAGCCACACTGGGCCCTTATCAAAATAAAGGGGTCCTTTGTGGCAACCTGTGACTTCTATCTGGAGGATGGACATATTTTCATCGCCGGGTCTCGCTACAATGCCAAGGCAACGGGAACACCTGCCAATGCGGCGTATGGAGAATACAACCGTGACATCACCTCGATGGGCAATGACCTGTACGCACTCAATCTGAATGCTGTCAATGAGAAAGATGCCCAGCGTCGTGACAGTCTGAAACAAGAACTGAAACGTATGGAGCAACTGCAAAAAGAGAGAGAGGTGGCTTTCATCCGTCGTTATCCCGATTCTCCGATATCCCTCCGTATAGCGCAATATCTGCCTAACAAGATGTCATCTTCTGAGACCTTGGACATGCTTCGACTACTCTCACCAGAGCAGCAGCAGACGGAGGAGATACAGCAATTGAGGAAGCGGGCGGAGCAGCTGGCATCTGCCGAGCGTGGTGCGGTAGCACCGGATTTCACCTTATCCACCGATAGGGGAGAGTTGTTGTCGCTCACTGATTTCACAGGTCAGTATGTGTTGATCGATTTCTGGGCTTCGTGGTGCGCGCCGTGTCGTGCCAGTTTCCCTGCCATTGCGAGTCTTTATGAGCGGTATAGGGGAAAGTTGACAATCATCGGTGTCTCTCTCGACCGCAGTGAGACAGCATGGCGGAAAGCTTTGGGTGAGGAGAAATGTACCTGGGCACAGACATGGGACGAGAAGGGTGAAGTAGCCAAGACCTATGCTGTCAGTGCTATTCCTTTGTTAGTATTGGTTGATCCGGGTGGAATTATTGTCGGTCGTTATAACAAAGCTGATCTAACAGACGAGTTAAAACAGTTGTTTTGAATAGTATCAATAAGGTAACACTATAAGAGTTACTCACAGAAAGGATCGGTTCAGGGTAGATCGTTAGGGTCTTATTCTCAGAGCCGATCCTTTGTGATATGGGCCTTTACTCCCCGAAGATGGATTGTAGTTTTTTCAGCAGTCCCTTGCCACGGAGTGCACGGCCGATGATCTTCCCCTGTGGATCGATGAGGATATTGTCGGGGATGGCATCGATCTTGTAAAGGGGTGCTGCGGCACACTGCCAGCCCTTCAGGTCGGAGATCTGCAGCCACGGCATGCTGAGATCCTGAATGGCTTTTACCCAAGCATCTTTCTTCTGGTCGAAAGAGACACCGATGACCTCAAGTCCCTTGGCGTGGAATTTATTGTATGCCTCGAGCACATTGGGCATCTCTGCACGGCAGGGCCCGCACCAGGAGGCCCAGAAGTCAACGAGCACCCACTTACCCGCACCGACAGACTCACTGAGCTTGTGCATCTTACCGTCGGGGTCGGCCATCTCCAAGTCGGTGAACGGCTGTCCGACGAAGGCTGTCTTCTCATTGTCCTGTGGCTGGGTCACCTTGGCGACTTCGTCTCTTGCCTTCTTGAGATAGGGATGGTTGGCGAACACCACCTGCTCCTTCACCAGCTCATCGTATGCCTCGACGCCATTGTCAAAGAAATACAACTCTGCAAATGCCAGGGGGATCAGTGTATGACGCTCTGTCTGGAATAGCTTGTTGGCTTGGGCTGTCTGTTCGTCCAAGACCTTGTTGATCTCGTCCATGAGTTCTTTCTCATGTGCCATAATCTCGTCTCGCGTCATGGAGGAAACCTTCTCGGAGAAAAGCCTGTTGGGGGTCTCTGCTTCAACATCGTACTTCGAGAGACGCTCATTCAGCGGTGAGCCCTTCAGCGTACTGTCGTTGACATTGACGACAATGGGTTTACCGTCGTTGAAGAATACCGTTGTCCATTTCTTATTCTCAGCCTTGATGCCCATGAAAGCATCTTTATCGGCTTTGCCCTTGAAAGAGAACTTACTTTTGACCACCACGGCACTGTCGATGTTTCGGTCGGTCAGTTTATCCACCAGATAGATTTTCTTACCGTTGTCAGCATAGGTTCCTTTGACGGAATATTTCACCTGCTGGGCCATGATAGGCATGGCAAACATTGCGAGGAGTGTTAACAAGAATGTTTTCTTCATATCATTAATTGTTGTTTTTTCTCGGCAAAGATAGTAAAAAAAAATGATAGTTGTGTTCTGAAAGTACAAAAAAATAACGCTGCTCCTGAGGAACAGCGTCTGTTAAACCACTTGTCGCAAATTAGCGGCGCAAGCCAAGGTTCTTAACGATTGCACGGTAGCGCTCGATGTCACGGTCCTTCAGATAGTTGAGGAGTGAACGACGCTTACCTACCATCATGGTAAGAGAACGTGCTGTACGGTTGTCCTTGTGATTCTTCTTAAGGTGCTCGGTAAGATGAGCAATACGATAAGTGAATAATGCGATCTGGCTCTCTGCAGAACCGGTGTCGGTACTTGAAGCACCGTACTTCTCGAAGATCTCAGCCTTCTTTGCTTTGTCTAAATACATTTGTAATAATGATTAATGGTTGTTTGCACATTACATCTTTCAGAAGCTACCTGCCTTAATCACAACAGTTTACATCATCAGATGCATCGGATTTTCCGAAATGCGGATGCAAAGGTAGATATTTTTCTTGAAACACCAAAATATATTTGGTATTTTAATACATTTTTTGTACCTTCGCACCCAATTTTAAGGTATATGAGATATGCAAGACATTAGAAATATAGCAATCATTGCGCATGTGGACCATGGTAAGACCACGTTGGTGGACAAGATGATGCTCGCCGGTAATCTGTTCCGTGAGGGTCAGAACCTCAGCAGTCAGGTGCTCGACAGTAACGATTTGGAGCGTGAAAGAGGAATAACCATCCTTTCCAAGAATGTATCTATTACCTATAAAGGGGTAAAGATCAATATCATTGATACTCCGGGGCACTCCGACTTCGGTGGTGAGGTGGAGCGTGTGCTGAACATGGCTGATGGCTGTCTATTGTTGGTGGATGCCTTTGAAGGCCCGATGCCACAGACACGTTTCGTGTTGCAGAAGGCGCTGCAGATAGGATTGAAGCCTATCGTGGTTGTCAACAAGGTAGATAAGCCCAACTGTCGTCCGGAAGAGGTCTATGAGATGGTCTTCGACCTGATGTTTGCCTTGGATGCCACGGAAGACCAGTTGGATTTCCCCGTGGTATATGGCTCGGCCAAGAACGGTTGGATGGGAGAGGATTATAATAATCCCACCAATGATATCACATATCTCTTGGATAAGATCATCGAAGTGATACCCGCACCGAAACAGTTGGAGGGCACGCCGCAGATGCTTATCACCTCACTGGATTACAGTTCTTATACCGGACGTATTGCCATCGGTCGTGTACACCGTGGTACCCTGAAGAACGGTATGAACGTGACGATCGCCCATCGTGACGGAACGTTTGAGAAGACGAAGATCAAGGAGTTGCATACCTTTGAAGGCATGGGACATGTGAAGACGGAATCGGTTGACTCCGGTGATATCTGTGCCGTCATCGGACTGGATAAGTTCGAGATCGGTGATACAATTACCGATTATGAGCAGCCGGAGGCCCTGCCACCGATAGCCATCGACGAGCCGACGATGAGTATGTTGTTCACCATCAATGACTCACCATTCTTCGGCAAAGAAGGAAAATATTGCACCAGCCGTCATATCAACGACCGTTTGGAGCGTGAGCTGGAGAAGAACCTTGCCTTGCGTATGCGGCCGTTCATGGACAATACCGACAGTTGGATTGTCAGCGGTCGTGGTGTCTTGCATCTCTCTGTATTAATAGAGACCATGCGCCGTGAGGGATATGAGTTGCAGGTAGGACAGCCGCAGGTGATCTACAAGGAGATCGATGGCGTGAAGTGTGAGCCGATAGAAGAACTCACGATAAATGTGCCGGAGGAGTTTTCCAGTAAGATGATTGATATGGTGACCCGTAGGAAGGGCGAACTGACGAGTATGGACACCCAGGGTGACCGTGTGAATATCGAGTTCGATATCCCTTCACGTGGTATCATCGGTCTGCGTACCAATGTGCTCACTGCCTCTCAGGGTGAGGCGATCATGGCTCACAGATACAAAGAGTATCAGCCCTACAAGGGAGATATCGTCCGCCGACTGAACGGTTCGATGATAGCCCTTGAGACCGGTACTGCCTATGCTTATGCACTTGACAAACTGCAGGATCGCGGAAAGTTCTTCATTGATCCGGGAGAAGAGGTATATACCGGTCAGGTAGTGGGTGAGCATGTGCATGACAATGACCTGGTGATCAATGTCTGCAAGGCCAAGCAGCTTACTAACGTACGTGCCTCGGGATCTGATGAGAAGGCACGTGTGATACCGAAGACGGTGATGTCACTCGAAGAGTGTCTGGAGTATATCAAGGAGGATGAGTATGTGGAGGTGACACCGAAGTCGATGCGCATGCGTAAGATCATCCTGAACCACGACGAGCGTAAGAAAGCAAACAAAGACAAATAAGTGCATAGTTCATAGTTCATAGTTCATAGTGCATAGTTAAAGGAATTAAGATGTCTCAGCGTGACCGGCAGATATTACATATCGCATTACCCAGCATTATCAGTAATATCACTGTTCCACTGCTGGGACTCATCGATGTGGCGATCACCGGCCATCTGGGATCTGCTG
>JAEEZP010000283.1 GCA_016291915.1 Prevotella sp.
GCGATTAGGGTGACCTCCGGCAGTCAATCCTTCCTTTCTACAACAAAGGTAAGGAAAAACTGGCATATTTTCTCGTATATAGAACGTTAAATAATTTAAGAGTTATTGAGGACTCTTATTATAGACTGCAAAGTTAAAGAAAGGGCATCAGGGTTCGCCCAGGGCCTCGACGATGAGGCGTACCTGCAGTGGGGTGTACTCCCGCTGATGGGGCCGGTGACTGGCCTGGAGGAGTTGTTCATAAAGATTAGGATACCGTCTGATCCAACGTTGTAACTTGTTGTACGCCGACTGTGGCGTGGTGTTGGGGCTATACAGTTGTGCAAGCTCCGTTCTACCGTAAACACGGCATTGAAAAGAATAGGTGTTTTTCATGATATATTGATATAAAGTTAAAAAATTTCATTTACTCTTAAATCGATTGCAGGAGCGTTTATAGGCTTCCTGAAGATAATCCTCCAATACCTCCGTGCTGAATGTTTCTGCAATATAGACCGTATCGCCTCCTACTGTTTCTAATTGCTCCAGAAGGGTGATGTATTCATCAACACTGATGATGTCCTCATCAAACGACTGACGGATCTGGAGGATACAGGCAATCAGAAACCGGTCGCGTGAACCGGGAGGCTCATCACCGTTAAGAACCCTGGAATAAGTATGTGGACTCATCCGGGCTGTCTTGTAGATATAACTGTGATTGATACACATCGTATCAAACATTTCTTTGAGGAAATTCCTCAACAGCATTCTAAACACTGATGTCTCTAACTGATTGCTCATGATTTACATTTTCATATAATCACCTGTTGGTTATGCCCGACAGGGCACTGGTGTTTTTCAATGACAATGCAAAGTTACAACCGTGAGAAAAGTACCCTTTGCCCGTTACGAGCAAAAGAAAGGGAGAAGAATGGAGGAGTTAATAGTTAATAATTAATAATTAATAGATAAAAGTGAAGAGTGAAGAGTGAAGAGTGAAGAATAAAGACGTGGTGATATAGGGAGGAGCTATTAGTTAAGAGTTAATAATTAATAGATAAAAGTGAAGAGTGAAGAGTGAAGAATAAAGACGTAGTGATATAGGGAGGAAGAAGAGGTGGTCTTTTCAAGGGGAAAAGGTGACTAAATGAGGTGGAAGAAGTGGTCTTTTTAAGGTGATATGGTGACTAAGTGAGGAGGAAGTAATAGGCAAAGAAGATAGCGTTAGTGGTTAAGTCGGGGGAGGATAGGGATAAAAGGACATAAAAAAAGACGGTCGTTTTTCAACGATCGTCTTGAAATAAAAGGCGGGAACAGGCATTGTTATTAAACTAATCCGGAAGATGAATTCTATGTCTACTGGCAGTACCAGTCCCCGAAAGATCTTCGCAATCACAACAATAATTTACCCTAAACCCTATGCTCTAAACTCTAAACTCTAAACCCTAAACTCTAATTATCGTGCAAACCGAACACAGTGAAACTTGTTTCAATGTTGAGGTGCAGCCGATAATCACGGCGAAGCCGTAAACCCTAAACTATATCATCGACTGAGCAGCAGGGGCAGGCTTTCTGGGGATTAAGGGTGTGATGACCTACGACCAGTGCCTGAGGATAATCCCTCCGCAAGGAGTGAACCAGGGCATGAAGGGAAACGCGTTGTGCTGCGGTGCGTGTGTCGGCAGGATGCCCACTGGCATCAAGACCGCCCTCGTAACAGATCCCGATGGAGTGTCGGTTGTGGTTCTTACAGTGTGCTCCCACCTGTTCTTCGGGCCTTCCCTTGTGTATCCTGCCATCCCGCGTGATGTAGTAATGATAACCGATATCCTTGAAGTGCCGGTGTATGATATGGTCTCTGCGGCATGCTTCGAAACTATAACTACGATCTTCGCGGGTGGCAGAACAGTGGATGATGATGAGTGTTATCTTTCGCATGATAAGCAGCTCATCCAGCGATCAGATGCAGCTCTGAATACCTAAGGTGGTGGCGATAGCACTGAGCACACTGAGTACTATCTGGAGCAGGGTCTTGAGGAATGATTTGGTAATACGCATGAGGAGAATAAATAATTAATAGTTAATAATTAATAGTTAATAATTGAGAGTTATTTCTACTTCTCTCTGTCGGACAGAGAGAAGTAAGCAAGAGAGAGCTCGTTGCATTCCTTAGCTGACACTTTCGCTATTGCAACATTTTAAACTTTTCATAGGCGGGGACTGGCTCACAAAGGGCGCCTGTCCCCGAAAGTGGATTATGGATTCTGATCGTCTGGGTTCTCACCGTTGTTGTCATTACCACCATTGTCATCACCACCGTTGTCATCGCCGTCCTCTTTCTTCTTCTTGCCCTCGCTGAGCGTGAGCACATTGATGAACTTCGCCTCCTTACGGATGGTCTTGCTATCGAGGCCAGCGGTCTTACCTAAGTTGGCACGGAAGCTGACCTTCACACCGATGACATTATCCGCAATGCTGAACGATTCCAGGTCAGCAGCTGACTTGTTCCTCAGGGAGAGGTAGAACACGCCGAGGTCGCCGAGCCAGATCTTCTTGCTGTCGAGCATCAGCTCCTTCATACAGTCCACCATCTGGATCAACACGCCATGCACGGTGCCGCGGTCATACATACTACCGTGGGAGATGACGTGGTTGATGAAATCCTGGAACGAGAGGGTCTCGGTGGTTACAGCCTTGGCATATACCTTGCCGTCGAGATCGCTGTTCTTACTGTTCTTGATCACTTTTGTACGATAAATTAACTTTGCCATAAAATAAAAAAATTAATAGTTAATAATTAATAGTTAATAATTAGTGGATGAGTGGTCGAGTGGACAAGTTCATTGTCGTTGAGTCGGTACCGTAACTCTATACTCTATACTCTAAACCAGCACTGATTACGAATGCAAAGATATAATTCTGCAAAAGCCCTACTGGTGATTAGTAACCGGTATGGAGTGATTCTGAGTGATTGGGAGTGATTATATGAAATAAAAGTCGTACTTTTGCAATCGATCATGCAGACTCTTGGATGGAAACATCTTCTGCAATAATTAGATTTTTGGTATGACAAGAAAACAGCTTATTCAACTTTTTGAAGACAGAAGGGTACGTACTGTATGGGACGACCAGGAGGAGAAATGGTATTTCTCAATTGTCGATGTGTGCTGGGTGCTGGTAGATAGTAAAAATCCAACAGCATACTGGAGAAAACTGAAACAACGGTTAAAGGAAGAAGGAAATGAAAGCGTGACAAATTGTCACGTTTTGAAGATGCGAGCGGCTGATGGTAAGATGCGATTTACTGATGTCGCTGACACTGAACAACTTTTCCGACTGATACAGAGCATCCCATCGCCCAAGGCTGAGCCCTTCAAACAGTGGATGGCTTCAGTTGCAGCTCAACGCATTGATCAGATGCAGAATCCTGAGCTGAACTTTGATCAAGCATATGTCGACTATCGTCGTCTGGGCTATAGTGACAAGTGGATTAACCAGCGGTTGCGCTCTATAGAAGTTCGCAAGGAATTGACCGATGAATGGGATCGTGCAGGTATTACCGATCAGCAACAGTATGCTTCACTCACTGATATTATCACACGTGGTTGGAGTGGTAAGAGTACTCGTCAGTACAAGCAATTTAAAGGACTGAAGAAAGAAAGTCTACGTGATAACATGACGAATATTGAGTTAGCACTAAATACACTTGCAGAAGCATCTACTACTGAAATCAGCAAGGTCCATAATCCTAAAGGATACACTCAGAGTGCCGATGTGGCTCGTCAAGGTGGAAAGATTGCCGGTGATGCCCGCAAACAACTTGAACAACGTATTGGGCATTCCGTTATATCTCGCGCCAAGGCTGCCGATTTCCTGCCGCCAGCTGATGATGTACAACAAATATCGAATAGCGAAGAAGATCTATAGCGACATTTTCCCCTACATTATTAATTATTATCTATTAATTGCCTTCGGCGATTTTTCTATCGCTCTGCAAAATTCAAACAAGTTTGATTTTGCCCTCGCTTAATCGAAAAATTATTAACTATTATCTATTAACTATTAACTATTAACTATTATTTCTTCTCATGGCTAATTACGCATTGATTATTGCCGGAGGTTCCGGCACGCGAATGGGACAGAGCATCCCGAAACAGTTTATCAACATCTATGATAAACCGATACTGATATATACCCTTGAGGGATTCCAGAGGCATCCACTGATAGATGCCATTGAGGTGGTGTGCATCGACGGTTGGCAAGAGGTGCTGCAGGCATACGCCAACCAGTTCGGCATCACGAAAATGAAATGGATCGTAAAGGGAGGAAAGACCGGTCAGGAGTCGATCCGTAACGGGGTGTATAACCTGGAGGGTATCTGCAAGGATGATGACCTGGTGATTGTACACGACGGTATCCGTCCGATGGTGGATGAGAGTGTGTTGACGGATGTCATCAAGGTGGCGAAGGAGAAAGGTAATGCCGTGACATCGTTGCCTTATAATGAGCAGATCTTCGTAATAAACCCTGAAGATCCTTCTACAACACAGAAGTATATCCCCAGGGAGACTTTACGAAGGGTCTCTACGCCGCAGGCTTATCGTTTTGACTTGCTGGACCGTTCCTACCACCGTGCTTTTGCGGAAGAGATCGGTATCTACGGTTCTTCTTATACGAACACGATGATGGTGGAATTGGGGGAGACGCTGCACTTCGCTGCAGGCTCGGATAAGAATATCAAGCTCACTACGCAGGATGACCTGGAACTGTTTAAAGGATATCTGAAAAGTCATTTAGGATAAAATTATTCTTTATTATATTAATCTCCACAATTCTTGCTTTTATCGGAAATAAAATGTAACTTTGCGTCATTACGAAAAAAGTCGTAACGAAAAAAGTCGTAACATGGAAAATCCCTTTAAATTCGGTACTATCGTCGATGATGAATACTTCACCGACAGAGTAAAAGAAGTAGAGTATATCCGTCTGTTCATCAATAGCGCCAACCCATCTACAGTGTTTTAAAACGTCTCCAGAAAGAGGGTTATGTGATTTATTCCGACCATTATGAGTTGGAAGATCCTTTCTATAAGCAGTGGCTTTTGAGGGCATAAACCTTATACATATCCTAAGGATAGAATGAGTTGAAGTAATTGTAAAGAGAAAGATTATGAAAGAATACTATAAAGATTTGGAAGCCATCTGTTTCTTAACATTACCGTGGGAAAAGTTGCAGGACAAGACATTGATGATTACGGGAGCCAGTGGCCTCATCGGGAGATGTCTCATCGACACGCTGATGATGCTCAACCGTACTAAGAGTATGAACATCAAGGTGGTGGCTGTCGCGAGAAACGAAGAACGACTCAGGAGTCTTTTCAGTGATGATGTCAACAACGGAACAATCCGCATACTGGCACATGACGTGACCAAGCCTTTCGCGACAGAGGACTTCCGTGAACCTATCGACTATATCCTGCACCTGGCCAGTAACACACACCCTGTGGCTTACGCTACCGACCCGATAGGGACGATAACGACGAATGTCATCGGACTGAACAACCTCTTGGAGTTAGCTTACCAGAAACAGACGGAGCGGTTCTTGTTCGCCTCCTCCGTGGAGATCTATGGTGAGAACCGTGGGGATACCGAGGCTTTCAAGGAGGATTACTGTGGATATATCGACTGTAATACGTTGCGTGCGGGATACCCGGAAAGTAAACGTGTGGGCGAGGCTTTATGTCAGGCTTATGCAAAACAACGTGGCATGGATGTGGTGATCCCCCGGCTGTCGCGCGTCTATGGTCCTACCATGAAGATGGATGACACAAAGGCGCTGTCGCAGTTTATCAAGAAAGCAATGAACAAGGAGGATATCGTACTGAAGAGTGCCGGCACACAGTATTATTCCTATACGTATGTGGCAGACGCTGTCTCTGCCCTACTCTACTGTCTGTTGAGCGGGAAAAGCGGCGAGGCATACAACATCTCAGATAAGGCGTCGGATATCCACCTAAGGGATCTGGCCGCTATATTGGCGGAGGTAGCCGGGACGAAGGTGGTGTTCGATATTCCTGATGCCACGGAACAGGCAGGGTATTCGAAGGCTACTACGGCTATCCTGGACAATACGAAGATCTGTGCTCTCGGATGGAAGGCCCTGACGCCGATACGGGAAGGACTGAGGAAAGTGATAATTAATAGTTAATAGTTAATAGTTAATAGTTAATAATTTTTCGATTAAGCGAGGGCAAAATCAAACTTGTTTGAATTTTGCAGAGCGATAGAAAAATCGCCGAAGGCAATTAAGAGTTAATAGATATTAGTTAAAGCATTATCGGGCAAGAGAATAGATACTATAATGAGTAAACTTTCTTTCAGATTTTATAAGGATCACGAGGTACGAGCCATTTGGGATGAGGAACATTCCAAATGGTGGTTCTCCGCCATTGACATCATTCGAGCAATTAACAATGAGGCTGACTATACTAAAGCAGGGAATTACTGGCGGTGGCTTAAAAAGAAACTCTTTAATGACGGGGTTCAACTCGTGAGTGTCACTCACGAGTTCAAATTTGAAGCACCTGATGGGAAAAAACGTGCTGCAGACGCTCTAGACTATGAATGTGTACAGATTCTGTCAAAAAACTATCCTAATAACAAGGCTAACGATTTCTTAGATTGGTTTACATATAGCGACAATACAATAGATGGACGAAGTAAGAAAAAGGCCTATACCTTTATAGAGAGTCATCTTGTGGCTGATGAGGATATTGGTACCGTGAAGGCATTGCAACAGATACACGCTTACATTTTCGGAGGACTGTATGACTTTGCTGGAAAGATTCGTACGAAAACCATTTCAAAAGGAAATACACTGTTCTGTCTGGCTGAATATCTCACACAGAATCTTAAAACTATCGAACTGATGCCGGAGAATACGTTCGATGAAATTGTCGACAAATATGTAGAGATGAACATTGCACATCCTTTCATGGAAGGCAATGGTCGCAGTACTCGAATCTGGCTCGACCTCATTTTCAAAAAAAGATTAGGTATGTGCGTGGATTGGAGTAAAATAAACAAAAACGATTATCTGAATGCTATGATAGAGAGTCATTTGGATAGTAGGAACATACGCTCTTTGTTGAGAAAAGCTCTTACTGACAGAATTTATGACCGTGAAATTTTCATGAAAGGGATTGACTATTCATATTATTACGAACAAGAGAATTAACTGTCATAATGGAACGATATAGAGGCATTTCCTTGATAAATACAGAAAAGGAACGATGGAAAATAAAAAGAAATTGATACGTGTAACCACGGCAGACATCAGTCTGGACATTCTGCTAAAAGGACAATTACGGGGTATGCCGACAAGCTGGTAGGTGATGATCGGGAGATCCTGTTGTTACGACCGGGTATCACAGGACCGGCCAGTCTGAAGTACCGGAATGAGGAGGAGTTGTTAGCTACCGTCGATAACCCGCAGGAGTATAACGATACCGTGATCTATCCTGACAAGATACGTATCAACCGTTATTACCTGCACCACTACTCCTTCTGGAAAGATATCCAGATGATCATCTGTACCGTTACCGGACAGCAGATGATGTACGGAGGGGAAAGGATATAACCGGAGATCAATAAGAAGAAATGCAAAAGGGGATGTGTCTAGAACGACATATCCCCTTTTTGTTTGTATGTTGGAATTCAATGCCTATCTGCTCAAAGAGCCAAAATATGTTATGATTGGACACCAAGATGCAGGAATATCATTCATATTTGCGTAATATTCCCCATGCCGTCAACATCAAGAGAGAATCACTCAATGGGAGATTTCGGGATCAAATATGCAAATTATACAAAACAAATCTCAATAATAACAAGATTTTGTCTTTTATAAAAGATAAAATTATTATATTTGCAGCAAATTTCATCTATAAAATATGAGAGCAATTGTAAGACAATGTTATCTTGACAAGATAGCAAAGCATCTTGGTAAGGACACCATCATTATCATAGTCGGTCAACGACGTGTAGGAAAGAGCTATACCCTACGCCTCTTTAGGGATAAAGTGGCAGAAGATTCTCATGCAAACATTATCTTCATTGACAAAGAGAAACATGAGTTTACCGACATTCAGACTGACCGGGATTTGAATGCCTATATTGATGAACGGCGAGACAAGACAAAGACCAACTTTATCTTGATAGATGAAGTTCAGGATATAGATGGTTTTGAGAACAGTATTCGCAGTTATTATGAAGAACCCGATATTGAAATCATCGTAACAGGCTCAAACTCCAATATGCTCAGTGGTGACTTGGCTAACAAAATAGGCGGCCGTTACAAAGAGATCTTCATTCAGGCACTAAGTTATGAGGAATTTATGGAGTTTCATGAGTTGCCCGACAGTGATGATACGTTGGCAAAATATATTCAGTTTGGTGGATTGCCTGGTTTGAAAAAGATAGGACTTGACGAACAGGATGCACGGGAGTACCAGACGGATGTCTATAGCACCGTTCTCTTGAAGGATGTTATCAAGCGGAATAATATCCGCAATGTGCCTTTTCTGGAAAACCTTGTTCATTTCCTTGCTGACAATGCAGGGAAAATCATTTCTGCCAACAGCATAGCAAAGTATATGCGGTCACAAGGGGAGAACATCACCTCCACTGCAATTATCAATTATGCCAAATACCTGTGCGAATCATACATGATCCACAAGGTAAACAGGTATGACATTCACGGACGGAAGATATTTGAAAGCAATGATAAATACTATTTTGAAGACAATGGTATTCGTAATGCTCTTGTAGGTGGTTCACGGGAGAGAGACATTGAAAAGGTAATAGAAAACATCATTTACAATCATCTTGTACGCCTGGGCTATGAAGTGATGGTAGGACAACTTCAGGCTGGTGAGATTGATTTTGTCTGCACAAAGCCAAAAGGCGAAAGGATCTATGTGCAAGCTTCTTATATTATAGCCGACAATAACACGTATGAGCGTGAGTTTGGTAATCTCCGTGCCATCAAGGATAACTATCCCAAATATGTCATCTCTATAACACCATTGGTTACCAAGTCTGATGACAATGGCATAACCCATCTACATCTCAGGAGGTTCTTAACAGAAGGGTTGGAAAGGTAACATTTATGCCATTTCGCCCACAAATCACCGTTTATTCCGCTATGGAGTTCGCCAGATGGGTGGTTTCGGCGGAATAAGCGTGTTTTATTCCGAATTAAACATTTCAAAGTGTTTTGGAAGATGAAAACCTCCGTTCAGATGTTATTGACTTGGCAAAAGAGTACTTTTCAGGAGAATGATGGATTGTCGTCAGAACCTTATTGATTACAAACGACCTGTTTTGAATAAACAAAGCTGCGCCTCAACAAAACAAGTAATACTTGATTGCACTCGGCTTACATTTGTTTTCGCAGACGCACAAGATTGTAAAAAGTGGCAGAAATTGGTGCTGAACTCAAACCGATTGTTTTCGTATTGTTTTCGCAAGATACTTGTTGAATAATCGCACTATATTGGGATTGTATGCCAATTATACAACTTTTTGAGTAAATTGAAACTAAAAATACTATTTTATTGCGATTTTTGCTTTGTATTTGAAGATTTATTGCTAACTTTGCATAGAAATCGCAACATACTGAGATTATGACGCAGCAAGAAATTGGGAATACCATCAAGGAAAGACGTAGGAAACTGGGAATAAATCAGCAGACGTTGGCTGACTTAGCGAGTGTGGCTGTTAATACCGTTGTGGCAATTGAACGAGGCGAGGGTAATCCTCAGCTCGCCACCTTGCTCACGATTCTCGATACTTTGGGTCTGCAAATAGACATTAACATCAAGCAACTTGACTATGAGACAGTGTAA